>NZ_AYYA01000086.1:0-34974 GCF_000511065.1 Psychrobacter sp. TB67 | reverse complement strand
ATCAGTCAAAAAAAAGACTTTAGAACATCCAAAAGCCTGTCCGATCAAAAGAGCGATATATCAGAATAAGCTTGAGCACTTTAAGCAGCAAGGCTACCCCATTGTATATATGGACGAAAGCGGCTTTGAGCACGAGACCATTCGCTCTCATGGCTATGCACCGATTGGTGAGCCTTGTATCGATAGCTACAACTGGCAAGGTAAAAGGCGAACCAACGTTATCGGTGCTCTATATGAAAAGATGCTGTTTGCCCTAGATTACTTTAAGCACAACATCAACAGCATCGTCTTCTATCACTGGTGCAAACACAAGCTAATCCCAAGTCTTAAAACCAAATGCGTGATTGTGATGGATAATGCCAGATTTCATAAGAGTAAGCGTATTCAAAAGCTACTGAATAGGCATGGTCATCGTATTCTATGGCTGCCGCCGTACAGCCCTGATTTGAACCCTATTGAGAAGAAATGGGCTCAGGTGAAGTTTCTACGCCAAGGCTGGATGGAAAACGACTTATCCAAATTGTTTTATGATGTTTGTCCTAACCATAACAATTTTATTTTGAGCTGACTATATAATAGCGTAACGACGCTATTGTGTGATCGATCAAAATGCTGAATATAGCGCGTTGTTTTAAAAAACTTTGCATTCTAATTAATGGCTTATGTGACTTATGAAATTTGCATTATCAACTCTGTCTACTGCTGTGATTACGGTTATGCTCATGGGGATGTCCGTCGCCACCTCGGTAAGCGCTAACGTGGATGACGTTGAGCCACAGAATGACGTGCCAGCAGTCACGGTAACCCAGATCGTTGACGCTGACAATCCATTGCAGACTGGCCATACGGCAGCCGTCCAGACCAATACCATCGCGCCAGCAGATAATAAATCTGTAGTCAATAACACTGCGACGACTATTCATAACCAAAGCATTGAGCTAAAAGGCATTGAGCAGAAAAGCAATTTAACCACACTGATAGATCCCATCACGCACAAAGCGGTTGATAATAGCTACCCTTTAGAAGTCTCTAGCTTTTTGAGTCTTGAGCAGGCGCAAAACATCTTATTACAAGTCTCGCCAAAGCTTGCGGCCAATGAAGCCGCTATTGCTGCCAGTCAATTTCAAACTGATGCCCTCAAGACCATAGACAACCCATTGGTGTTCGCCCGCGTATCTGCCAGTGCCTACCATGTAGAAGAAGACATTGATTTATCATCGCTCAAAAACGGCATCGTCAATGAGATCAATAATGGCGTCGATGACGTTATCCCCGCTCCGCCAACCACAGATTTGCCAAATTTTGGTGAATTGGTCGGTGAACGCCTCCCAAATTCTTATGATTTTAATCGTTCAGGCTCAACGACGGGCGCAGGTATTGGCGTTGTTTGGCCTATTTATACTGCTGGGCGGACAACAGCGTTAACAGGCGCGTCCGATGCCCGCACCCAAGAAGCGGTCGCAGATAGCCTACTCGATAAGAACGAGCTTTATAACACCTTGATTGAGCGCTATTTTAAGGCGCAGCTCGCCATCATTGCCGCCTACTTGCGTGAAGATGCTTATGATACCTTGCAGCAGACCGACCATATGGCGCAGCGCCTGTTTGAAGAAGGTTTTATCTCACGTGTGGATCGCCTAGAAGCGCAGTCTGCCTTAGCCGATGCCAAAAGCGAATCCGTCAATGCCAATAACGATGCTCGCCTTGCGATGATTGCTTTGCAGCGGCTATTGCGTACCGACTATCGTATCAAACCGACGACGCCTTTGTTTGTTTCCAGTCGCCCCCTACCTGATGTGAGCTACTTCCAAGACTTGGCACTTAGCAATCATCCGGGGTTACAAAAAGTCGCCGCCAAACGCGCACAGGCTCAGCAACTGCATGCGCTATCAGATACCGGTTACAAGCCGACCGTCATGCTATACGGCTACGGACAAGTCGAAAAAGATCCCAGTTGGGTCGCTGGTATTTCTGCCACTTGGAAGCTATGGGGCGGACTCGATAAAACAGCATCATTGGCATCAAGCAATGCACAAATACGCCAAGCAGATCTTTCTGAAATTGAAGTCAGTGACAATCTACTACTGCTGGTCGAAAAAAACTGGCACGATGTCAATAATGCCCAGTCACGTTATCAGGCATTACAGAGCAATGTTGACTTGGCAGCAGAAGTATTGCGCTTGCGTCAGTTAGGTCTTCAAGAAGGCGTAAATACAACGGTTGACGTGGTGCAAGCACAAACCCAGTCTCTCAAAGCACGAACTGAACAAGCTCAGGCAGCCAACAGTTATGTGCAAGCGCTTGCTGCCCTTATGCAAAGTTGCGGGACGCCACTGGCCTTTAACGCCTATCTTAATGCAGCAGATATTCAGTTACCTACCTTATATAGTGAATAATAATCTCGTGTGATGAGTAATAGAGCGTTTTGATAAGCGCTTATGCTGATGATGATTAAATGGATAATGGCTATATTGTTACTGACCTTACGATACTACTAACCCTAGCTCTACTGTGAATAAGCGTTTTATGAAAAAACTGACTTTTAAAGTAACCCATTGGCTACCGCACTTGCTTCAAACATGGCGTATAGCAAACAATTCTAATGTTTGGGCACATTGCGCGAACGTAGGATTTTTTGGTTTTTTATCTATTTTTCCAGCAATGGCCGTGTTTGTACTGCTTTATGGTCTCGCTTTTTCACCTGTTGAGATGCAAGAGCAGATTTCACTTTTACGTCCGTTTATCCCTGAGTCTGTCTATGAGATTCTTAATTCACGCTTAAGCGAGCTGGCTTCGAACACCGCATCCAAACTGACTTTTGGTTTGATTGTATCGACGCTACTAGCCCTGTATGCAGGCTCCAAAGGCATAAAATCCTTAATTATCCTGGTTAATATTGCCTTTCATATCACTCAAGAGCGCAGCTTTATACAGGGCACCATTCGAGCACTTAGTTTAACCTTTGCTGCCGTTGTGGTCTTGATTATAGCCATCTCCTCTATCGCTATTATTCCTTTGGCGGCGGCTTATTTTCCTTTTCCGCAAATCGCTAAGACCATTGCGCTTTGGAGTAGATGGCCGATATTGGCTAGTATTATATTCTTAAGCTTCTTAAGCCTATATCGTTTTGCGCCAAACCGTGACGCCGTAGCGCTAAAAAATCTAGTGCCAGGCGCTGCCTTAGCTACCGTTCTCTGGATTCTATTGTCTGTGTTATTTTCGATTTATGTGCAAAATTTTAATAACTATAGCGCTGAATTTGGTGCACTTTCAGCAGCGGTAGTCATTATGCTGTGGCTTTATTACTCAGCATTTATTGTCGCTTTTGGTGCTATTTTTAATTTTGAAACCATAGAAAACGCCAAGCCTTATGCTATTCGAGTGTACTAGGTCAAAACGACTTTACCCTACCCTTTTCACTCTCAACTTTATTGCTTTAGGAATCTCACTGTCATGACTGAATTTCCAAACGAATCAGACGACTCACGCAAATCAACTGGTTCGACTGATGAGTCAACGCTGTCTCATAATGATCAGCCGTCAGTCGATTCTGCAGAAGACATACCTGACGTGGAACCAGAACAGGCAACGCCTACTTATCGTGATAATCCTAAATCTGACAAGTCGGCCATGATAAAAAAGGCGTTGCTTGCCTTATTCGTGCTGATTGCCTTAGGCGTTATCGCTTATGGTTTGTATAAAAGTAACCAAAGCAGCGAACCTGACATCATTACCCTACAAGGGCAAATGCAAATGCAGCAAACCTCCATCGCTGCAAAAGTACCAGGGCGTATCGCTCAGATTATGGTCACTGAAGGGGATGAGGTGACGGTTGGCCAGCAATTGATTGAGATGGATTCGCCTGAGATTAATGCAAAGATTAATCAGGCTGAGGCTGGTAAGCAGATGGCACAAAGTCAGCTGGACAAAGCCGAAAATGGCGCACGTCCGCAAGAGATTGCCCAAGCAAAGGCGGCGTGGCAAGCCAATAAAGCGGCCTCTGACTTGGCAGAAAATACCTATCAGCGTGTCAATCGCCTTTATGAAGAAGGTCTCATGGCAAGACAAAAGCGCGATGAAGCTTATGCCCAGTATCTTGCAACCCAAGATCAAACCGAGGCCGCACGTTTGCAGTACGACTTGGCAATGGAAGGTGCGCGCAGTGAAGACAAATCTGCCGCTAGCGCCCAAGTGGCGCAAGTCGATGCTCAGTTAGATGAGGCACTGGCTGCAAAAAAAGAAGCCAACTTAAAAAGCCCGATTGCTGGTATCGTGGATAACGTAATAGTCAGTGCCGGTGAAGTTATTGGTCAAGGTGTACCGCTATTAACGTTGGTCAATACCAACGATCAATGGGTGGTACTGAATGTCACTGAAACCTATTTGAACCAGTTTGCCATTGGTCAGCAATTTACCGGTACTATTCCCGCATTATCATCAGCGGACAAGCCTTACAGCAAACAGTTTACTGTCTATGCAACGTCTACATTGTCTGACTTTGCAACGTGGCGACCCACCAATAATGATGATGGCTTTGATGTACGTACCTTTGAGGTCAAGGCGCGACCGAGCAAACCTGATGCGCGGATTCGTTCGGGAATGAGTGTCATCGTCCGTATCAATCCAACCGCTGCCAATCAGAGCCAAGAGTAAGCCATGCGTAAAGCTCAGCTCAGGGATGCTTTTGTACGTAGTGCCGTGTACGAGCGGCGATTTTTAGCCAAAAATCCTTGGGATTTTGCCATGGTGATTTGGATACCCTTGGTCACGGTGCTGCTGATTTGGTGGATTTTTTCGCAAACGCAAATTACCAACTTGCCGATTGGGGTAATTGATCAAGACAATAGCCCGATTGCCAATACCGCTGTGCGCTACCTTGAGGCCAGTCCTGATATCACTGTCAGACAACTTTATCACTCGCCCGCCGCTGCTGAAGCGGCAATCCTGCAACGAGATATTTATGCAGTCGTGATTATCCCTGAGGATTTTTCGCGTAATATTTTGTCTAGCAAACCAGCACCGCTGATTTTACAAGTAAATGCCCAGTATGGTACACACTCGGGTATCATTCAAAAAAGCGTTCAGTCTGTCGCTGGTACCTTATCTGCTGGCGTTGAGATACAGCGGTTGGTTAAACAAGGCATGGCACCCTCGCAAGCGGCGATTGCTTACTCACCAATCAGTATTCAGCGCATCAGTTTGTTTAATGCGGCAACCGATTATCAGCAGTTCTTAGCCTCCACCGTGATTCCTGCGCTGCTTCATATTTTGGCGATGGTTATTGGCGCAACGACGATTGGACGCGAGTTGCGGGATAGACGCATCGGACGCTGGTACACTTTTATTGATACCGGTCGACCCGATTTGACGGCACTCGTAGACAGTGACACAGTCTCTACACTAGACCATAAGCAAAGCCGTAGCGATGCAACCAAACCATTAGCAGCGATCAAAAAAACTCAGCAAGTGAGTATTGCCGTCCTAGTATTTGGCTTATTAGGCAAATATTTTTGGCCGATGTTGGCTTACAGTATTTGGTCCGCATTGGCGCTATGGCTCGCCACGCCGCAACAAGCGGTCGCTCTCGCTTCAATTATTGTCACTTATATCGGTCTAGTATTACTGATGATGCTGTCATTTTGGCTGGGAGCCATATTTACCTTAGGCTCATTTTCGTTGCGCATGGGCTTGTCATCTACAGGCTTTATTTCGGCACCTTCTTACGCTTTTGCAGGCGTCACTTTTCCTTATATCGCCATTAGTGATAGCGCCCAGCACTGGTCAAATGCCCTACCGCTCACCCATTATTTAAAACTACATATCGCCCAATTACAGATGAACGCCCCTGTTGCCATATCGCTGCCAATCATTTACGGACTAACACTAGCGACCATTATTGCTATGGGTCTGACTGCTGTGTTAAGCAAACGCGCACTGGCACATCCTGAACGTTGGGGAGCACGCTAATGTCATCATTACCGAAAAACAAGCCACTAAAGACGCCTGCGCAATCAGCCACGTTGTCATCGTCACAGAGCTTCTTGGGCAGTTTTTTACAGACTCTCAAAGACATCTTTACCGATAAAGGCGTGGTTTTGATGTTGATTATCGCCCCTATTATTTATGGCTTCTTTTATCCATGGCCGTATTCCACTGAAGTAGTCAATCACGTACCCGTTGGTATTATCGATAAAGACAATAGCAACTTATCTCGGACAATTGTCCGTTATGCGAGTGCCAGCCCGCAATTAAATACCCAGCGCTTTGTCAATGAGCAAGATGCCATTGAGGCCATATGGTCGGATCAAATCGCCGGTTACATGGTTATACCCAGTGGCCTTGAACAGCAAGTGCTATCGGGTAAAGCGGCTAGCGTGAGCGTACTGGGTAATGGTGGTTATTTTATTTTAAATAAAAACGTACAGTTAGGATTTTTAAAAGCGGTCAGTACAGTATCCGCTGGCATTGAAGTGAAAAAAAACGTGGCAAAAGGCGCGTATTCGCCTACCGCTGCCAAAAACACCCAAGCCGTACCGCTACAGATTATTCCTTTATATAACCAAACCGAAGGTTATGGTGCTTACGTAGTGCCAGCGGTATCCATTATTATCTTGCAGCAGACGTTACTCATGGCCACTGCGATGCTGATCGGTACTTGGTATGAGCAGCGCCGCCACAGGACTACGATACGCGGCTGGCTTGGACGTATTGCTGCGCTCAGCACGCTAAGCTTTATCATCGGCTGCTTTTATTATGGCTGGGCGTTTGAGCTACATCATTATGCACGCGGACAAAACATGGCTGGCAGTTTGTTATTCTTGCTATTATTTTGTCCGACCGTCGCGACGCTTGGCTGCTTGCTCGGACTATGGTTCCGGCAACGTGAGCGCAGTTTGCAAATTTTAATCTTTAGCTCGCTACCGTTATTTTTTATCAGTGGCTATCCTTGGCCTGCCGACCAACTACCAGAAATACTGCAGTTTGTACGTTGGTTGATACCGACTACCCCCGCTATCAATACCTCTGTGCAGCTTAATCAAATGGGCGCGAGTATCGCTCAAGTCGCTATGAGCTTTTATGCGCTGGCAGGCTTGTGGGCATTTTACTTTGCATTACTGCTGCTATTTCGCTGGCGCACCTCACAAAAAATAAGTGCCTTATAGCTTTATACAGTCAAAATATCCTAAAAACACAACGGTATTGCTGATATCAATTTTTTGCAGCCTCTGTCTGCGCAGGCACAGCAAGCAAGAAAAATGGATATCAGCAATGCATCATGTATCGATATTATCTGCACTATTTTCCTTGTTTGACTGCAACTTACCTCATTTTTATCACCATTTCTAAAATGAGGACACGCCCTAACACATAAAAAAAGCGCCTACATTATAGTTAGGCGCTTTCTTACTTATGAACTCAGTCTTTATTACCGCTTAGAAAACGCGGTTAAGACCATTGAGTGCCGCGACGCGATAAGCCTCTGCCATCGTTGGATAGTTAAAGGTCGTATTAACGAAATACTCAAGAGTATTATTACATTTCATGACCGCCTGCCCAATATGGATAATCTCTGAGGCATGGTTGCCGTAGCAATGAATCCCCAATATCTCAAGGGTCTCACGGTGGAATAGTATCTTTAATACGCCTGTGCGCTCACCGATGATCTGAGCACGGGCTAGATGCTTAAAGAAAGCCTGTCCTACTTCATAAGGGACTTGCTCATCCGTTAGCTCCTGCTCGGTCTTACCGATACTAGAGATTTCTGGAATGGTATAAATACCAGTAGGGACGCTCGAGACTGGCTCTGCGTCACTATCACCAACCATAAAGGCTGCCGCACAGCGACCTTGGTCATAAGCGGCAGAAGCCAGAGATGGCCAGCCAATCACATCGCCAGCGGCATAGATATTTTCGATATCAGTACGGTAGGTATCATCCACTTTTAGCTGACCACGACTATTGGCTTCTAAGCCGATAGCTTCTAAGTTTAAGCCTTCCGTATTCCCTGAGCGACCATTGGACCAAAGGATCGCATCAGACTTGATTTTCTTACCACTTTTTAAGTGCAAAATGACACAATCATCGTGAGTTTCAAGATGATCGATCTCTTCGTTGTTGCGAATCAGAACGCCAAATTGTCTAAAGTCATGCGCTAGCGCATCACTGATTTCACTGTCTAAGTAGCTGAGTAGCTTGCTCTGATTGTTGATCAAGTCGACTTTATAGCCCAGACCAGTAAAGATAGAGGCGTACTCACAGCCAATGACCCCAGCACCATAGATGATGATTTTTTTGACCACATAATCCATTTGCAGGATTTTATCTGAGTCAAAAACGCGCGGATGATTGAAGTCTAAAATCTCTGGCCGATAAGGACGGCTACCGACCGTAATAATGGCTTTATTAAAAGTAACGGTTTCAAAGATATTTTCATCGAGTTCGACACGGATGGTATGTGCGTCGGTAAAGCTTGCCCAGCCATGAATCACTTCAATCTGATTGCGCTCATAAAAGCGGGTATGGGTACTGACTTGATTGCGTATCACTTTGCGGGCGTTGGCAAGCACCTTATTTAGCGGTACTTGGTGATACTCCATCGCTTTGGTAAACATCGGATCACGGCGAAAGTTAATCAAGTTAAATACCGATTGGCGTAAGGCTTTACTCGGAATCGTGCCGACATGAGTAGAGTTGCCCCCGACTTGCTCACGTGGATCGATGACTACAACTTTTTTGCCTGATTTAGCAAGCTTCATGGCAGCCGCTTCACCAGCGGGACCTGCGCCCAATACCACCGCATCATATTCAAACTGATGCTTATCACCCTTGATACGCTCAGAGTCTTTGGTAAAGCCTGACTTTACATCAATACGAGTATCATCTAGCGGGTTGACTAAGTCAGGATGGTGCATGATGTCATCGTTGACTTGCTCATGCGTTTGTTCGATTTTTTCTTTTTTGTTTTGCCCTTCTGTGCGTTCAGGCGTCGGCGCTGTGCCGCTCTCTTTATTAGACACTTCAGTATGAATGTCTTCACCGATATCATTGGTAGCGTCGTTTGGTTTTTTGCTTCCCATCGTGTCCTCTTTATTTCTTTATTTATCTGTCTTTAGGCTATGAGTGAATCACTGCTTAGATGAGCCATGGTCATGCTGCTAAGGAGTGCCCACCATACGTTGTGATAGGATGTTTTGCAATGTCCAATGCCCTGTCAAGCTTTGCTTGCCTTCATCTATTTGTGGACGCACGCTAATCACATACTCAGTGCCAAGGCTTGGTTTAAAATCATCGATCCAATCATAAGGAATCTGAAACACGCTACCATCTTTGCTCGATTTAGCCAGCAGGCACTGCATCGGTAAGGCCGAAGCACATGCCACACGATTTGGCATCACGGTAAGCGTTTGCGCTTCACCTAACACGATAGTTGGAATATAACGTGGCTCAGGTACCGGCTCGCGTGCAAATGGTGACGTCTGACAAGCACTAAGCAAAGTAGCCGCGCTTAACAACAGGCTAGTAAGTAATAAAGGTGTCTTTCTAGACTTATAAGGTGAACTCATAATATTCTCTATATGATAAAGGCATGGTTTTAAGTGAAATGGTTTTAGATGAGACTGTCATATATAAAGTGGTACAAATTTTTTTGGTCAACGCTGACGTATGACCAGCCGCTAGCGTTAGCCAATACGGCGTTTAAGACCCGTCATCTGTAAGATACGCGTGGCAATCTCTTCCACCGACATCTCTGAGACATCTAGGCTCGGAATACCGTGAGTAATATAAATCCCTTGTATCGCCCGTTGCTCTTGCTGGCACTGCTGATAGCTTGAGTAACGACTACCAGCACGGCGCTCTTGACGAATTTTGACCAAACGATCGGTATCAATAAGCAGACCGAACAATTTGTCTTTGTGCTCACGCAATGCTTTTGGCAATTGGTTGTCATACAAGTCATCTTCGGTCAACGGATAATTGGCCGCACGGATACCGAATTGTAAGGCTAAGTATAATGACGTTGGGGTTTTACCCGAGCGTGACACGCCCACCAAAATGATGTCAGCAGCATTATAATGACGCGTACGTGCGCCATCATCATTATCCAAGGCAAAATGAACCGCGTCGATACGTTCTTTATAAGTCTCAGAGTCGACATCATCGTGTGCATGACCTGAATGTCCGTCTGGCTCTACCCCAGTCTCTTCAGCGACACGCCCAATCAAACCCTCATACATGTCTAGATTACAGCTGGTTGCTGAGTTAATTTTTTCGCGAATCTCAGGGCTGACAATGGTATCGAACACCAAAGGCAGCACACCATCGCGCTGATAAGCCATGTTGATTTGCTCAACGGCATCTTCAGCCCGCTCTAAGCTATCAACATAGGGCAGCACGCGGGTCTCAAAAGGCACTGAAGCAAACTGACTTAAAATAGCGCGTCCAAGGGTCTCAGCCGTAATAGCCGTACCATCAGAGATAAAAAACGCACTTCTTATGGTTTGTGAATTGTCTAAGTTTAACGCATCATGATTTTGAATCGTGGGCTTATCTTGTTCGGATAGATTGCTCGAGTACATAACTTTAACACCTCTTTAACACCTCGGTTAAAACCCTAATAGTGGCCTAGAGTTAGCTTGTCGCTTTTTGCTCGTCTTTTAATCAATATTACTATTTTAATTATTTGTTAGGTTATTTATGCAAGTCATTGCACGCTTCATTATACGCATAATAGCGGCTCAATAGAAATCAATGTTGTCGGCAAACAGTGACACACCCGCGCCTTTACGGTCTGTATTGCGCTGCATGATTTTATTCATCGACTATATAAAACCTAACTTTATATTTTATGGATTGTGTTTTATATTTTATAGATTGTGTCTTATATATAGGTATGAAAAATATAAGTATGAAAACGGTAAAAGCGATTTTGGCCAGCATTTACTCATTTTTAGACATTTAAATAACCATAATGACACCCTGCTATGCTAGTAATATTAAAATTTTAGAGGGATCTCAAAAATAAAATACTCAGGCGGCTGCCATAAATTATGTAGCAATCCCGACAATTTGTATCTTTTTGACGAATTTTTTGGTTCAAGGTCTCGAAATTCTTTAAATATAGGGGTATAATCGACCGTTATAATCTTTACTAAATAACCTTATTTTCTGGAGTTATCATGGCAGCGCAATCTACAGCACTTGTAATCAATCTTGATCAGCTAGGAAAAGACGACATTGAGATGGTCGGTGGCAAGAATGCCTCGCTTGGCGAGATGATCAGCCATTTATCTGATTTGGGTGTCAGCGTTCCAGGCGGCTTTGCCACCACATCAAATGCGTTCAATCGCTTTTTGACAGAAACAGGCTTACTTGACAAAATCAATAGCGAGCTAAAAACATTAGATGTGAATGATGTGAATAAGCTGGCTGCTACGGGTAAAAAAATCCGTACGTGGATTATTGAGCAAGAGCTGCCAAGCGATCTAGAGCAAGAAGTGCGTCAGTCATTCGAAACCATGAGTGGCGGCGAAGACATCGCCGTTGCTGTACGTTCTTCTGCGACTGCCGAAGATTTGCCAGATGCCTCATTTGCCGGTCAGCAAGAGACTTTTTTAAACATTCGCGGCATTGATAACGTCCTAATCGCGATTAAAGAAGTTTTTGCGTCTCTTTATAACGACCGTGCTATCTCTTATCGCGTGCACAAAGGCTTTGAGCATGAAGGCGTCGCTCTATCTGCTGCTGTACAACGCATGGTACGTTCAGAAACTGGCGCCGCTGGTGTGATGTTCACCCTAGATACCGAGAGTGGCTTTGATCAAGTCGTCTTTATCACTTCAAGCTATGGCCTAGGTGAAATGGTCGTACAGGGTGCGGTGAACCCAGATGAATTCTATATCTCTAAGAAATTGCTAGCCAATGGCAAGCCTTCGGTTATTCGCCGTAACCTAGGCAGCAAACATAAGAAAATGATCTATGGTGACGAAGGCAGCACGACTAAATCTGTCAAAACCGTCGATGTCGAAAAACAAGATCGTATGCAGTTCTCATTATCTACCGAAGAGCTGACCTCACTTGCCAAGCAAGCAATGACCATTGAAAAGCATTATGGTCAAGCAATGGACATCGAATGGGCCAAAGATGGCGATACCAATGAAATCTTTATCGTTCAAGCCCGTCCAGAAACCGTAAAAAGCCGCCAAGACAGCAATGTCATGGAACGCTATATCATTAATACAACTGATGCAAAAATCTTGTGTGAAGGCCGCTCAATTGGTCAACGCATTGGTGCGGGCAAAGTACGTATCGTTAGCAACTTAAATGAGATGGACAAAGTCCAAGATGGCGATGTCTTAGTTTCAGATATGACTGATCCTGATTGGGAACCAGTCATGAAGCGTGCCTCTGCCATCATCACCAACCGTGGTGGTCGTACTTGTCACGCCGCTATTATTGCGCGTGAGCTTGGTGTTCCAGCTATCGTTGGTTGTGGTAATGCCACTGAACTGTTGGTTGATGGTCAAGACGTCACCGTTTCTTGTGCTGAGGGTGACACCGGCTTTATCTACGAGAGTCAGATTGATTTTGAAATACAGACCAACTCTGTTGAATCTATGCCAGAGCTTGCCTTTAAGATTATGATGAACGTTGGTAACCCAGATCGCGCCTTCTCTTTCACCCAAATGCCGAACGAAGGTATTGGTCTTGCACGTCTAGAATTCATCATCAACCGTATGATTGGTGTGCATCCAAAAGCCTTGCTAAATATGAACAGCTTGCCACGTGAAATATCACAAGCAATCAATGAGCGTATCGCAGGTTATGCCTCACCAGTTGATTTCTATGTTGATAAATTGGTCGAAGGCATCTCAACGCTAGCTGTAGCATTTATGGATCAGCCCGTTATCGTTCGTATGTCAGATTTTAAGTCAAACGAATACGCTAACTTGTTGGGTGGTAAGTTATACGAGCCATCAGAAGAAAACCCAATGCTTGGTTTCCGTGGTGCTAGCCGCTACGTCTCTGACAACTTCCGCGATTGCTTTGAGCTTGAGTGTAAAGCCCTTAAGCGCGTACGTGACGAGATGGGTCTGACCCACGTCGAGATTATGATTCCATTCGTGCGTACCGTTGATGAAGCCGCTCAAGTGATTGAGTTGCTCGAGAAAAATGGTCTGAAACGTGGTGAAAACGGTCTACGCATTATCATGATGTGTGAGCTACCAACCAACGCGCTATTGGCAGAAGAGTTCTTAGAACACTTCGATGGTTTCTCAATCGGCTCAAACGATTTGACCCAGTTAACGCTTGGTCTTGACCGTGACTCAGGTATCGTCTCGCATCTATTTGATGAGCGTGACCCTGCTGTTAAGAAACTACTGTCTATGGCGATTGATGCTTGCCGCAAAGCTGATAAGTATATCGGTATCTGCGGTCAAGGCCCATCAGACCATCCAGATCTTGCGTTCTGGCTCATGGAGCAAGGTATCAGCTCAGTGTCATTGAACCCTGATTCAGTATTAGATACGTGGTTCTTCTTAGCTGGTGAAGAAGCAAAGTAAGCCGTAACTTAAGTCACAGCGGTAATTCACACAGTCATTGAAGATACAACCATTAGGGTCTATTTGAAAAATCTTGAATAGACCCTAATACTATGTCTTACAGTAGCGACTTAATATATGACTAACTATGCAGGCAATTATGCAGATTTTCCTAGCTCGAAATAACGTACAAGCCGGTCCATACACTTTGGATCAGCTCAATATTATGCTGACATCTGGTGAGGTTTTGCTGGATGATTTGATCTGGCACGACGGCTTAGACCAATGGCAGCGAGTTGGCAATTTAACCAATAACCAACGGGCGTATCGACCTGCCAATATCAGCAGCCCTGAAGTTAATGACTCTATTATCAATAATGTCACCGTGTTTCCCGAAGATGCTGAAACCAGCAGCGCTAAAGACGGAAAAAGCGTGTCATTAGACAGACTATATGGCAAGCCTGAACGTCCAAAAGATAACGCTAAAAATGTGAAAGTAGATATGACAAGCAACCGTCATCATACACCGCATAATAACGTGTCATTAGATAAAACGGCTACCAATAAGAAAAGTACAGCCAAAGACAAAGTCGTTGGCAATGTGGTGCTTGCGCCTATTATGTCGCGCGTATTGGCGACTGCACTCAATGGCTTATTATACCTATTAGCTATCTTTCCACTGGTGTTGGCATTGACCAAAATGGATGTGGATTATAGCAAATTCCAAAATATTCAAGATATGGACACCGCTTATCAATATTCGATGACGCTGATGGAGAGTCTTCCTAGTAGCACATTGATGATATCGCAAGTCATGGTCTTTGGTTTGTTTGCGCTACAATTGATATTTATCACTTTGCGTGGTCAATCATTAGGTAAGCTGATTACGGGTATTCGGGTAGTGGATCAGAACACGCACCGCTTGCCTTCTTTTCTTAAGCTTATCGGTACGCGTACTTTGCTGTTGTTTATCATTTACAACTTATTGTTTTCATTCACCAGCTTCTTAGGCTTTGTGATTGTTGCCATTCATTATTATATGGCGTCTAAAAGCCCGCAAAACATCGGTTGGCATGACAAACTTGCCAAAACCTTAGTGGTAAAAGCGGATAGCAGTCAATTGGTCAAACAACCAAAAGTAAAATAGTCAAAAATATCGCACCTTAAAAACACAGATGCTATGAGAAAAGCAGCGCTTAGCCGTTGCTTTTTTCGTTTATTAGCAGTAGTCGCGTATTAACCTTTGTTTTAGTGCCTGACTACTGCTATAATATGGCGCTTTATAACCTAAGCTTACCCTCTCTCTATGAGACTGAGTTTACCTTATAAATCTCCTTGCTATTAACATAGGGTTAATAGCTACTAATCCGTAAGGAGTCCAAATGAGACATTACGAGCTGGTGTTAATTGTACACCCAGACCAAAGCGACCAAGTGGTCGGCATGGTCGAACGCTATATCAAATTGGTTCAAGACAATGGTGGTGTTATCCATCGTCTAGAAGATTGGGGCCGTCGTCAACTGGCTTACCCGATCAACAAAATCCACAAAGCTCATTACGTTCTTTTCAACGTTGAAACTGACGGTGAGACTTTAGCTGAACTTGAAGAATTATTCCGTTATAACGACGCGATCATTCGTAGCCTAGTTATGCGCCGTGACGACGCTGTCACTGAAGAGTCGCAGTTAGCCAAGAATGCCGATGAAAAACGCGCACGCAAAGCAACTACTCGTCGTCCAGACAGTCGTGAAAACGATAATGACGACAACGACAACAGTGAAGACTAATTAAAGGAGAATACTCATGGCACGTTTCTATCGCCGTCGCAAATTCTGCCGTTTCACTGCTGAAGGCATCACTCACATCGATTATAAAGATGTTGAATTGCTAAAACAGTACATCAGTGATAATGGCAAAATCGTACCAAGCCGCATTACCGGTACGTCTACTAAATACCAGCGTCAGCTGGCGACTGCTATCAAGCAAGCTCGCTATCTTGCGCTACTTCCGTACACTGACAACCATCAGGGTTAACCGTTAACTAGGAGTGACTCATGCAAATTATTTTGTTACAGCGTATCGTCAACCTTGGTAAACTCGGTGAAACTGTCGATGTAAAACCAGGTTACGGACGTAACTTTCTTATCCCTTTGGGCAAAGCACTACCTGCTACTAAAGCTAACATTGAAAAGTTCGAAGCACGTCGTGCTGAGCTTGAAGCTGAAGAAGCTAAAGAAGTCGCTATCGCTCAAGAACGTGCTGATGCATTGACTGATGTTAATGTTATCATGCGTGCTAAATCAGGTGACGAAGGCAAGCTATTTGGCTCTATCGGTACTCGCGATATCGCTGAAGCATTGACTAACTCAGGTCTAGAAGTAGACCGTGCTGAAATCAAGCTACCTGAAGGCACTTTACGTCAAATTGGTGAATATAATGTTGATATTCAACTACACCATGACGTTACTGCTAGCATCTTAGTGACCATTCTTTCTGAAGATGGTGATAACGAAGATTCAGCTGAAGAAGACGAAGCACAAGACGAGAACGAAAACTCTTCTGAAGAGTAATCTTCAAAATATCTAGGGCGTGTCTTCATTTCAAAAATGGCGACAAAAATGAGATAAATTGCCGTCAAACAAGAAAAATAGCGTAGATAATATCAGGATATTAACAAGCTATTTGACGATGTTTGGCAAGATTTAGCCATTTTTAGCCCATTTAGATGACTATCGAGTGAATTGAAGACACGCCCTAGTTCAAGTCTAAAAAAGAGCCAGTAACTTATGTTGCTGGCTTTTTTTATGTCCTTTCTGTTGTTTTTTTAATATAGTCAATCCCACTTAAAAATGTTATAAACTAATTATCAAATTCAATTGTTATTATAAAGACCATGACTTACTCACTAGATTTTCGTATGCAAGTTCTTAAAAGTATAGATGATGGTATGACCTTTGCCGAGGCAGCTGAATTCTATAATCTCAGCCCAACCACCATACAGAACTGGAAGAGACGTGTTCATAGCAAAACAACCAGGCAAACCAAACCCTATAAAATACCAGATGACGTGCTACTGAATGATGTCAAAGAACATCCCGACGATTACCAGTATGAGCGAGCACGTCGTCTAAACTGTAGTAAAACAGGCATTCATCATGCCCTAAAGCGTCTAGGCATCAGTCAAAAAAAAGACTTTAGAACATCCAAAAGCGTGTCCGATCAAAAGAGCGATATATCAGAATAAGCTTGAGCACTTTAAGCAGCAAGGCTACTCCATTGTATATATGGACGAAAGCGGCTTTGAGCACGAGACCATTCGCTCTCATGGCTATGCACCGATTGGTGAGCCTTGTATCGATAGCTACAACTGGCAAGGTAAAAAGCGAACCAACGTTATCGGTGCTCTGTATGAAAAGATGCTGTTTGCAATTGATTACTTTACGCACAACATTAACAGCAGCATATTCTACGACTGGTGCAAGTTCACACTTATTCCAAGTCTTAAAACTAAATGCGTGATTGTAATGGATAATGCTAGATTTCATAAGAGTAAGCGTATTCAAAAACTATTAAACAGGCATGGTCATCGTATTCTATGGCTGCCACCCTACAGCCCTGATCTGAACCCTATCGAAAAGAAATGGGCTCAGGTGAAGTTTCTACGCCAAGGCTGGATGGAAAATGACTTATCCAAATTGTTTTATGATATTTGTCCTGGCCATAACAATTTTATTTTGAGCTGACTATAGTATAGAGATGAAGCAACCATAACGATGCGATCCTCATACAGCTGATATCTGACTAAAACCCGTATTCAAATCTTCTTTGTCATACCAAAGTCTATGTTGATAGTATTCAGCAACAAATAACCTAAAAACATATACTTAACAATAAGATACTCCCTATGAAAGCCTCTTTATTGTCACTGATTAAGTTGATATTATAATTCTATCTTTTTTATAGATAAGACAGGATCATATGATAAGCACTAACGATAAGTTACTTTGCACACAAGGTAATGACTTTTATTTAGAAGGTGAAACCTATACGGTAGGTCGGATCGTTAATGATAAATACTTTCAATTATTAACGGGTAGCAATGACGATCATTGGTATGCGACTTTAGATGATAAAGGTATTTATGTCAGCTTCGATTCTATGACTGCTCAAAGCAAAAAAGCTTGGTTCGATAAGATAGCTTAATAAAACGCTCATTTATGAGTACATATCATAGCTCTTTACAAGGACTGGTCATCATATATGGCCAGTTTTTTTGGATGAAAATCTAATCTACTACGTTGCTGATAGCTTACAGGTCGAGACCAATCAGCTGCTATCTTTGGCACACTCTGTCCAGCTTCAATCATCTTAGCTGCTGTTATCCAGCCAGCATGACCGACAGCTAGTATTGATGTGTTGTCTTGTACGGCTGAAGCTTTATTTAACCAGCCTTCAACACGGTCAAATAACCCCTGCAAACTTTCCCCATTATCGGGCGCAAAGTCAGCAAAATTATCACACCAGTCGTCAATCTCTTGCTTAGCGATTTGCTCCCAAGGTCGTCCATCCCATTCGCCAAAATCAATCTCCACAAGCTCAGGCGCGACTCGACAGTGAAAACCTCGTTGCGCTAATATCTGCCCAACTTTCAATGAGCGTTGTAATGGGCTTACCCAAATGACTTTAGGCAACTGATGCAAACGGGCAAAGCGCTGTATTTTATTAGCCAGACGCTTAATTTTGCGTTTATCGACATTGATATCCGTCTGTCCGATGCAAAACCCATTAGCTGCAATAGGCTTTGGATGACGCCAGATATAAAGAATCATTGATTAATTAGCCTTTTCTAAAGATTTCTTTTGAATTATAAAAAAGGTATAGCCGCTGCCAAACCTGCATATATCGCAACTTCGCTAAGCTGTTGTGTCGCCCCTAGTCCATCACCCGTATAGCCATCAAGACGCCTACGTAATAAGCGCCGCATATACTCAGTGGCAACTAAAGCCAACACTAAGGCCAATAGCCATTGACCGATGCCAATCTGCTGTATGGCATTAGGAAATATAACCATCATTAAAACGCCTGCCACCAGTAACCAGCCGCTACTGAACAATCCTTGTAACGCTGTCAGCTGCTGCGCCATAGGTTTGGCCTTGGCATGCTCTATCTCACCGCCATAAGGCAATAGAGCAAGCAGGCTAATACATAGCAAACGTGAAGCCGTATGTCCGATAATCAGTGCGACGATAGCCACCGATAATGACATGCTGGCTAATAAGGAAATCTTTAGCAGTAATGCTGACACCAAACCTAACACGCCATAGGTGCCCAAGCGCGAGTCTTTCATAATAGTCAGCGTGCGCTCGCGAGTCAGACCACCGCCCAAACCATCGCAGCTATCTGCAAGACCATCTTCGTGAAAAGCGCCCGTAAGCTTAATCCCAAAAGCCGTACTCAGTACTGCAGCAACTAGAGGCGTAAATAAAATACTACCGAGCCAAAACACGCCAGCGCAAAGTAACCCAACCAACAAACCGACTGCGGGGAAATGACGGCTGCTCTCGTGTAGCCACTGCGGATTATAGTTTTTGAATGACGGTACAGGCAATCGTGTCAAAAACTGAGTGGCAACCAGTAATAATAGCCATTCATGCTTTATAAATTGCCCAACACTTAGTTTAGACAATGACTGCTGTGAAGGCTCTGGTTGATTTGATAGCTTTTTTGATTCTTGCTTTAGTGGCTTTGACATTAGTTATTTTGCTCACTAATACCCGCCTCACTAAAGCTTGCCATCTCATTGATAATGGCACAAGCTGACTGCAATAGCGGGTATGCAAGCGCGGCCCCACTACCCTCGCCCAAGCGCATACCCATATTGAGTAATGGCTCAGCATTCAGCAGCTTTAATAAATGCGCATGCCCCGGTTCAACCGAATGATGGGCAAAGATAGCATATTGAGCAACACCGGGCGCTAGGCGCTCAGCAGCCAACAACGCGCTACTAGCAATAAAACCATCGATTAATAAAATGCAGCGTTCACTGGCGGCCTGAATCAGCGCACCTGCCATCATGGCTATCTCAAGTCCGCCTAATGCCGCAAGTATATCAAATGGTGCTTGCACTTCACTGTGCCGCGCTAATACTTGCGTTAAAATATCTGTCTTATGCTGTAGCCCTGCATCATCAAGACCAGTACCACGACCAATACAATCAGCAATTGCTACATTACCCAATCGTGCCAATAAAAGACTCGCCGCTGAAGTATTACCGATACCCATCTCACCGACAATTAATAGGTTGCCAACCATATCCTTTACTACGTTCATACCGTTTTCTAGCGCAGCTAAGCATTCCTGCTCTGTCATGGCAGGTTCTGTTAGCGCATCTCGGCTACCATGACGGACTTTGTAATCGAGCAATTGTGGATGGTCTTTAAAAGGAGAACTGGCAAAGTCTGCATCTACACCAGCGTCGACTACCTTTAGCTCGATATTGTGCTGACGCGCCAAAACGTTGATAGCAGCACCGCCCTGCAAAAAGTTATAAACCATCTGCGCAGTGACCGTACTAGGATACGCGGATGTGCCATGCTTGGTTAGACCGTGATCGGCGGCAAACACTCGAATCTGTGGTTGGGTAATATTCGGTGTAAGCGTCCCTTGGATCATGCCCAATTGCAGTGCCAGTGTCTCTAAGCGACCCAGTGCGCCAAGTGGTTTGGTTTTTAGATCTATAATTTGTTGTAGCTGCTGACGTAGGTCATTGTTTTCTATATTGGCAATAGTGGGCGCAGTAAATGTGATCAAGGCAATCATCCTAAAGGTTATAAATGAAACAGGAGACTATGGTAGCAGATTATCCAATTTATAATGATATGATTGGCCTAATTGCACAATTCCAACTCGCATAATCGTAGAGTATTTCATGAAAATTTTAATCGCCCCTGACTCATTTAAAGAAAGCCTAGAAGCATTGGATGTCTGCCACGCTATCCAGTCTGGATTCAGTCAAGTGTTTCCTGACGCTGACTATAAGCTGCTACCCATGGCAGATGGCGGTGAAGGAACTTCTGCAGTATTGTCTTATGTACTAGGTGGGCGCTGGAAAAACGTGGTGGTGAACGATCCACTCATGCGACCAATTACTGCCAAGTACCTGCTATTAAAAAATGAGACAGCCGTAATTGAAATCGCTCAAGCCTGTGGTCTGCATTTATTAACGACTGAAGAAAGAAATCCATTAATTACGAGTAGTTACGGCGTTGGCGAACTTATTGCGGATGCTTTAGATGAAGGCGTTAAACGCATCATTATCGGTCTGGGCGGTAGTGCCACCAACGATGCCGGTCTTGGTATGTTGATGGCGCTTGGCATGACGTTTCATGATAGTGACGACAATACGTTAGCCCAAGGCGGCGGCGCGCTGGCCAACTTGCAACGATTAGATGCGACAAACTTCCATACTAGTGTGCTGGAGACAGTATTTGAAGTAGCCTGTGATGTCACCAACCCTTTATGTGGCGAGTTGGGTGCCAGTGCAATATTTGGCCCTCAAAAAGGCGCCAGCCCGCAACAAATCAATGATTTGGATAAAGCGCTAACGCATTTTTCGAGTGTATGTGAGCAACATGGCTATCAGAATTACCAAGACATAGCGGGTGCTGGTGCTGCAGGTGGTCTTGGCTATGCGTTAATGAGCTTTTGCCAAGCTGAGTTAAAATCAGGCTTTGATGCAGTGGCAAAAGTTACCAACTTATCACAGCATATTGCAAATGCTGATCTGATTATTACTGGCGAAGGTAAGCTTGACGTGCAGTCTGCTATGGGCAAAGTAGCTAGCGGTATTAGTCAACTCGCCAAGTCTAGTCACAAACCTGTGATTGCTATTTGTGGTAGCGTTGACGGACTCAACCCTGCTCAGACCAGCCAATTCGATGTTGTCATGCCTAGTATTCAAAAATTAGATTCTATTGATAAGGTATTTAAAAACGCTTATAAAAATATCGAAACGACTGCGGTCAATATTGCCGCAGCGATACGCTTGGGTCAAAGTATGAAGTAGCTGTTAATACGTCTCAATTACTACTCGATGATAACCGCAAGCAACAATATAAAGCCAATTTCTTGACTATCAATCAATGGGCGCTACTCATTCCAAAGCGTGCCCATTTAGAGCCCTATCGGTTTAATTGAGGACGTGCTCTAATATCCAACAGCTGACTGCATTGGCATTAGCATAGCGCCTATAATCAATAACGGGATGGCGATTAAGGTTTTCAAAAATGGAGACTTGGTCTTTTCCCATCTGGTAAAAACGAAATACAAATTAGCAAAAGGTACAAATAAGTACATGAGTCCCCAAGCAGTCGACTCTTGAAAGGCAATGATAATCAACTTAATCCCGTAAATTATACATATAATTAAAGCGATAAAAAATAAAGCAATTCCTACGATTCCCATACTGCACTCCTCAAAGACATCTTTATGTAAAGTAAACTATCAGATTTATTGCTGAAACATAATAACAGCTGACTTAGAGAATGTATAATAATATTAGACATATGTGCAACAAATTTAATCGAGCTTACTTATCGATATTACTTTTCACTGACTATATATTCTTTGACTTTGGCGTCGTACAAGTTGCAAGTATTAAGCACAAAACAATAGATATTAATAAATCCGCTAAAAAAGCGGCTTATTCATACTACTGAATGTTAGAAAGTACGCTTAACTTTAACGATCTGACAAATAAAAAAGGACACGATATTGCTATCATGCCCTCTTTATTCATACCTATACTACAATCAGTCTATTACTCAGCCGCGATGGCTATCATCTCAACCAGTAGTTCAGGACGCGCCAATGCTGACTCGCCACAAGCACGCGCGGGCGGCTGGATACCCTCAAACCAGTTATCCCATACTTCGTTCATTTCGGCAAAGTCCGACATGTCTTTTATCCAGACTGTCACTGATAGCAGTTTTGACTTGTCGCTACCCACTTCTTCTAACAACGTTTGGATCTTTTCCAAACAAGTCAAGGTTTGTGCTTTGATGTCATCTTCCGCATTGCCTACTTGACCACACAAATAAACGGTCTGATTATGAACGACAATTTTACTCATACGCTGATTGCTATGTAGCTTTTTTATCATATTGTATACCTTCAATTTATGAATTTAAGTCTTTGTTGAGCTATTCAGATATGCTGTTAATCTGATATGAGCTTAGTTAGAAAAACGTTGAGCGCTAAAGGGCGCTACATCTACCAGTACCGGCTTGTCATGAATCATCTCTTCAACCAAACGACCTGTCATCGGCCCTAATGTAAAGCCTTGATGACTGTGACCAAACGCAAACCATAGTTTGTCATGCTTGTCTGCAGGGCCAATAACTGGCTTCATATCCGGCATACAAGGGCGTGATCCTGCCCATGCTTCGCTCTCAACCGCATCTTCTAATGGTAAGATTTTGCGAGCAAACTTCAATACCGTTTTTAATTGACCGAAGTTCTTTGGTGCATCCATTGTGGTCATCTCGGCACCGGTCGTGATGCGAATACCTTGCTGCATTGGCCCCATGACAAAGCCTTTATCCATATCAAACATACTGTGATTGATATTGTTTTTATCAGTCACTTTAAAGTGCTGATGATAGCCACGCATCGGGAACAAGGGTAAATTGTAGCCAAGTGGTTTGATCAAGTCATTAGACCAAGGGCCTGCTGCAATCACCAACTTATCACTATAGTAAGTGTCATTATCAGTGATGACTTTCCAACCTTCACCGTCTTGCACGATTTCTTTTACATCACTCTCTTTTATCGTGCCCTTCATGTCTTGGAAGTTTTTCGCATAGGCTTTTACAAGCGAGCTTGGGTTTGACACTTGCCAAGAGTTTTTCCAATGAATTGCACCAACGAAACCTTCAAAATTGGCGCTAGGCTCCATGGCTTTTAATGCTTCAACGTCTAATACGTTATGCTCAACGCCTTGGTTACGTGCAGCGATGGCTGAAGCAATTGCTTCTTTAAAGGTTTCTTCAGAACGATGCAGCTGTAACCAACCATCACGAGTGATAAGCTCATCAGCGCCAGACGCTGTAATCATGTTCTGATGCTCACTGGTACAATGCGCAATCAGCGTTTGCCACTCTGCTTCGATCTGCTTAACAGTCGCAGGCGCAGAGTACTTCCAATACTGCAATAGCGCTTGATGATAACGCAAGATAGCTGGGATACGATAGCGAATATCCGTCCCTTGGTTGGGTAATACTCTGATCATCTCAGTCAACTGACGCGGAAATGGATGCGTATGAATCGCTTCGCGCTGGATGAGGCCTGCATTGCCATATGAGGTCTCTGACCCGGGTAGCTTTTTGTCTAACAACAACACCTGCGAACCGTTCTTTTGTAGATGCCACGCAATCGATGTGCCAACCATACCAGCACCAATAACAATAACCTCATAGCGCATAGAATATCCTTTCCTGATAGGTAGTAGAGTCTTGCTTAATAGGGGGTGATAATAACGCGAACCTGACAATTAATAAACCCATATCTAACGGATTTTTTTGTTATCAGATACTTTTGGTTATAGGATTTTATACAAAGTATTTTGGAATGGAATAAGGTTAGTAGTGAGTAGTGAAGAAATCGTCATCGTTTCAAGAAAAAACGTATTTAGATAATCAGTTATACCTTTAATGAAATAGATACCTTCTTATCATTTGATTCGTATTTTTCTCATTAATATAGTCAATTAGACCATATAACTCTAGGTAAAATAGACTTAAAAAATAATTTTAAAGTAATTAGAAAACAACTTCATTTTACGGCTCGTTTTTAGCAAATAGCTGCAACCAGTCACTGAGACCATTAATATCAAAGGCTTTTGCACCATAACCAATACTTAGTAAATCCTCAGGCAGATATTCATCAAACTTCTCGATTATCTTATTGGGTACATTCTCGGAAAGTTCAGTCGCAATTGGCAAAGGTTTATGAGTTAACGCTTGTAAGAATTTCATAACTTGCACTGAATCGGTTTTATTAACACATATCACGCCCGCATACCTCTCAGTAGAGAAATTATGTTGCATCAGCAGGGCTGCTAAGGTGTTGACAATTTTATCACCGCGCCACATAAAGATATAAGTATTACCATCTTGGTCTATAAGTGGTCGATGACGCAGTTGACACCTATCAAAAGTATCAAGGCTTTCTGCGAACAGCTCGCGTGCTATTTTATCAGCGAAATCGACTTTTTTATCACCGACTGCAATACGATAATCGCCACTAATTAATATGTCATACATTTCTTGACGCACTCGGTCATGTATCGACATACCGCCGCTGTCAAAAGCGGGAGGCACACCGCCACCTTTAGCGGCAACGACATAGACGACTTTTTTATCCATATCTATATCTGCTACTTGCCAGCGCCTACCGCCAAAAATAATGTACTGTTTAGGTATGAGCACAGTTGTAACAGGTAGCGTGCCTAGCGTTTTACTACCAGCCACAAGACGATATTCCTCTGGCGTTTTAAACACCGCATAATCATATAGTAGCGTGGTGCAAATATAATCGTAGTCCAATTGATTTTTTTATCTCTCATAAATAAAGACCTAAAATAGTTTGGGAGTGATCTAACGTGACGGATTAAGATATTGTTCATATCCTATCAACGATGGCACCTACTTTATAAATATAATTAGGTAAGTCTAGGATCTTTAGGCACACCACTACTACAGTTGAATTTTTTTAAACCAACAGGTAAGTCATATTTTTTCCAATAGCTCCGAAGCTCAGGAGTTGTCAGTGATTTACCTTGACAGTCCCTAGGGAGCACTGCTTTATCACCCTCACAGACATAATATAAAGTGCCCTTAGGTAAGTTATTTTCTTTCCAAAAAAAGTTTGCTTGCGATTTAGGCACTGGATTGAAACGACGTTCTCCTGTTTTCCAACTTGTTTGAGTTGTACACTCGCTTAACACACCTATATCGTTAGTGAGATATTCAGTCTGTTCTCCTGAAAAGACTCCAGAAGGAGGTAGACATGCCGATAACCAAACTATGTTTGCTGACAACAATGCTAACTTAAATGATTTCACAACTAATTCCCTTTTAATAGTTAACCAGAGATAACTGTACGGTAAAATTGACAGGTATACGGATTGATTCTTAGGATACCAACTGGTATGAGCTCCTCCTTGAAACTTTTTGCCCGACTTTATTTTATCATTGTACGTAGATTTTTTAGTCTGATTCACGCCATTCGTTAAATATCTAAAAAAAAGCACCTCTTAATAAAAGAAGTGCTGTTGTCTTTAGACATAATTTATTTAAACCAAGGATATTCATCATCCTTAAGTACCCGATAGTCACTATCGTATAGGGGTAGATCTCTTTTAGTTATACCATTGTCCAGATAGGCGACGATTTGACCGTCTATTATATCTATAACCAAAGCGGCAGGTCTTTTATCTTCTGCAAAATACTGTCTAAAGATATTAAATATCTCTACATCACCCTCAGGTTGTTCTCTTTGATCTGGATCGTTTTGAGTAACAATGATGTTGCCTCTATAACGCTTGCCCTCTCTTTTAAAGTATATTCGATACCATGCAGGGACTGTTTGTTTGTCAGTATAGACTGATAAATCAAGTTCAGGTTTTGCTATGAACGACATATTCCCATTTATTAAAAACTCAGTATAACCATGTAAGTCAAGCGTAGTGGCTAAATGCCAAGGAAACTTTTGGGTGTTAAACGCCTTCCATCTATCGTACGGAACAGTGCCATCAGCTCTTTGCACTTGAATATGCTCAGGTAGCTTGTCAGTAAAGCCTGCTAAATATTTTTCTTCACTTAATCCCTCAGGATTGAAGTGATTAGCCTCTGCGAAGTACTCCCATGAGATGTCCACTTCTTTAGCCTGAAACTGTGCCACTTCTTCTACTTGTGCCCAGCCAAGGCGCATAGAGACAAAACCACCAGGAGCTAAGGCGAAATGAATCTCCTTAAATTTTTCTGTTTTTAACTTGTTTTCTATATCCATACTTAATTTTCGATTAAACTCTCGTAGAATTATTTCTTTAGGTATTCTCGCTCTGACATGATAGTACTTACCTTCGGTAGGCGACAGCCAAGTTAGATTAATACCGTCAGGTAGCATCGATCCACCACCTGCTTGTGCCCCTGCTGATCGCCAACCGCCATTTGCGTGAGCTGTAAATCCTATTCTTGCGCCATTGTCGTACATCCAAAAGGATTCACCTGCCACCAGCTCTACTGGATAATGACGCGGTGCAAATATAAAGGTTTCCCATGGGGTCTTTTGCTCATTCATAAACTTATCCTTTATAGAGGTGGCTAAGGTTTTGCCCTGCGATGATAGACACGCCGATAATAAGAGAACGACAGCGGAGAGCGCGATTAATAGGATTGATTTCATGTGCTGTCTCTTTAGACTTCATATCGGTTACGATTAATTTGATAAACCTAGCTATCATTTGCTACTTTTGGCACACCGCTACTACAATTAAATTCAGTTGTTCCTACTGGTAGATTGTATTTCTTCCAGTAGCGACGTATCTCAGGTGTGGTCAGTGGTTTACCCTGACAGTCTTTAGGCAGGACTGTTTGAGCACCTTCGCATACATAGTATAAAGTACCCTTAGGCAAATTGTTTCTTATCCAAAATGCATTAGCTTTACTTTTAGCAACGCCATTAAAAGTTATTTCTCCAGTCATAGGATTTATCTCGTCAGTGCATTCGTTGACAATTTGACCTAGATCATTTTTTAGATAGTCTTTTTGCTCGCCAAAGAGTTGACCTGTAGGCGTAAAACACGCGGTTAAGCTTAAGGTGCAAATAGAGAGTGTAAATAGTTTTATTGATTTCATAGTAGCTCCTAGTTGTGAAAATTAACCATCAATGACTTCACGATAAAATTGGTTAGTTTCTGGATTAATTCTAGGTATACCAACTGAAATGACATCATCTTTGACACCTTGCCCAACCTTAGTCGACCATTCTAAATATTTATTAAACATTGTGTTTCTTAGGTTAACATCTTTCACGCTAACGTAAGGTTGTAAATTCTGATCGTTATTAACTATAGTAGCGTATATAGTCAGCTCAAAATAAAATTGTTATGGTTAGGACAAACATCATAAAACAATTTGGATAAGTCGTTTTCCATCCAGCCTTGGCGTAGAAACTTCACCTGAGCCCATTTCTTCTCAATAGGGTTCAAATCAGGGCTGTACGGCGGCAGCCATAGAATACGATGACCATGCCTATTCAGTAGCTTTTGAATACGCTTACTCTTATGAAATCTGGCATTATCCATCACAATCACGCATTTGGTTTTAAGACTTGGGATTAGCTTGTGTTTGCACCAGTGATAGAAGACGATGCTGTTGATGTTGTGCTTAAAGTAATCTAGGGCAAACAGCATCTTTTCATATAGAGCACCGATAACGTTGGTTCGCCTTTTACCTTGCCAGTTGTAGCTATCGATACAAGGCTCACCAATCGGTGCATAGCCATGAGAGCGAATGGTCTCGTGCTCAAAGCCGCGCGCGTATATATAGACAATGGGGTAGCCTTGCTGCTTAAAGTGCTCAAGCTTATTCTGATATATCGCTCTTTTGATCGGACAGGCTTTTGGATGTTCTAAAGTCTTTTTTTTGACTGATGCCTAGACGCTTTAGGGCATGATGAATGCCTGTTTTACTACAGTTTAGACGACGTGCTCGCTCATACTGGTAATCATCAGGATGTTCTTTGACATCATTAAGTAGCACATCATCTGGTATTTTATAGGGTTTGGTTTGCCTGGTTGTTTTACTATGAACACGCCGCTTCCAGTTTTGTATGGTGGTTGGGCTCAGATTATAAAACTCAGCTGCCTCGGCAAAGGTCATACCCTCGTCTAAGCTTTTTAGTACTTGTTTGCGAAAATCTAGCGAGTAAGTCATGGTCTTTATAATAACAATTGAATTTGATAATTAGTTTATAACACTTTTAGGTGGGATTGACTATATATTAATTAATCTAAGCTCTACACTTTCTGTAACATCAGAATTTACTTCAAAGTAGGCATTTTCGTACGATCGATTGGTAGGATCCGACTTTTTTATATTCTCGATTGAAGAGCTAACGATATCGTAAGTGAAAGATATTAACAACATGAAACCTAATAAAAGGATAACTCTCATAGTCATAAAGTCAGTTCCTTTTATTATGGATTGACTATATCTGTATCTGCTTTTAACGATGATTGAGTAGTATTCGTCCCTAACTTTGAGTTTATGTCATTGCCATTATGGACATCAGTTACAGGAAGTTGAACAGTAGGATCGCTACAAGCTTGTAGAGCCAATATAACTAGTATTTTTTTCATAAAATATAAATTTCTATCCAATATAATCTTCCAAGGCTTTAAAACGAAGCCCTATGCTTACTTATAATAGGCATAGTACTAATTTTAATAAAAAATCACTCTATATCAAGATAATCAATATCTTCACATGTTTCGATAAGATCTGCATCTATGCGTCGATACGCATAAGCTAATCTAGCCTGCTTTAACTCATTATCCCAAATACTTAGATGCTCAGACTCTATGCTTGAACAAGTATTTAAATAATCAGATTTGTTATCAGAATTTAGATCTAATCCAATCATTTTGCCGTTTTCAGTAAAAATCTTGATATCTTCATTTTTAAACACATAACCGTTTACCGTATATTGAAAATTCTCTGAAAATACCGCTGTATGCGTGTATTCTTGAGTATTAAAATATTCATTACATAAATTTATCTGATCTGGATTAACTTCAATACTTTGAAGTTTGATTATAGGCACTTCTGATGTATCTAAATCTAGAAAAAATCCTTTTTTTATATTTTCAGGATAGTTAATGCAAGCAAGCGTTTTATCATTCTCTTCTATTCCTATAGTATTGAAGCTCCCACCAATTGCATAGCTTTCACTATCTTTAAGTACAATAGTTTCCTTATTCAAGTTTTCTGGTAATACAGCAGTTTCTTCATTTACTTCTTCTTTTAACAATAAATCTGACTCCTTATCTACTGCTTCTAGTGTAATAGTTTCCTTATCTACTTCTTCTAACTGTGTGCAACCTATTATTAGACTTAATAACAATAATTTAACTACTACATATTTAAGCTTCATATTATCTTCCAGTTTGTGACCAATGCGGCTTGTCTTTACTTCCATACCAAATAACGGATACTTTCTTCCCAGCAGCAACTAAATCATTAAATTCATTTATCTTATATTTGTTACCATTTAAACTAATTGTCTTACCTGAATAGTTAGTGACTGTCATATCTACTGCAAGGCCTACATTATGGTTAGAATTAGATGGTTTTCCAACAGGGTTGCCTCCAATACCATAAGAAGCATGCATAGCTCTAGCAGCTTCAACAGCTTTACTCTTATTTCCACCATGAGTCCAATCAATATTGACACCAGGCCATGGAGGAACTTTTTCTGGACTAATTTTGCCTCTTTTTATATTAGTTGAATAGTACATTAGATAAGATCTTGCATCAGGACGATATGTAGTAGAAATACGAACTGAGATGTTAGCAGCTTTCAATGCACTAATAAATTTCTTAGCATTAGATTTAAACGGTTCTGATAAATCATCTAAACTTGTACTTGCTTTAAACCTGCTATGCCAATGTGCACCACTTGGATCTAACTTAGGCTTTTTAGCCTTATAAACATAAGCAACACCGTTTTTATCACTATTAGCGATGATAGTACCTTTCTTAATTTCCTTACCATTCTCGTTAACTATCACCGCAATGCTGATACCCACATCTGAATCATGCGTACGACCTCTTGTGCCATCACTACCAGTAGTAGAAGCATTTTTGCCATACTTAGTAGATTGAGTCCAATAAGTTAATCCTGATAAAGGCTTATCTGTTGCTTCATCTAAAAACTTAATCGTGATCTTTGCTTGTTTCGTCCTAACTTCATGTGTTGGGCCTTGTTGTGTTACTTTGTCATCGCGTATGACAGTGCCTTTATTAACTTCACTTGAAGTACTAGGTTTTGTAGAGCTGGGCTTTTGAGAGGGCGGCGTAGTTGAGGGCGCATTACTAGTGGAAGCAGAGCCTGTTGAACTGCTATTATTTTCAATCAGTTTATCAGTGCTGTATGTCCATTCAGTTGAGCCATCAGTGACAATATTACTGGTAAATTTATTTGCGGCTACATGAATGACTTTTAGTTGCTGTCCCGCCAGTGCTTTAACAGTGGCTATGCCTCTTGCATTGGCTTTTCTAATCTCAGAGGTACGCCCACGGTAGACGGTTTTAAACTCGTAATTAGGTACAGGCTTTTTGTTTTTATCAATGAATATAAGTTGTAGGGTTACGACAGGAACTTTAAGTACTTTGGTCTGTCCGTTCAAGTCTCCTGTCACTGGAAATGCCATGCTGTAGATTGATTGCTTTTTACCGCCGTCATCATCAAGATAAACACTGATAGATTGGCTAATATCAGCTTTTATACCTGACTCAATACCTGAGCTGTCAGTTCGATGCGGTTTGATATTGTTTTTATACTCAAGGTGGTAGGTTGCTTTTGGCAATGGTTTGCCCGTGTCTGCTTCTACTAGTTTTATGTTAAAGGTGACTTCATCAATTTTCTCATTATTATCGCTACCTTCACTGTGTTGATTTGATCCAATTGGTTCAACGCTATTGGTACTGCTATCGGTATCTTTACTTTCTTTAGTAGTTTGTAATTTTTCATGTTTTGATAGTTTGGAAGAATACTTGCTTTCACCTAGATATAATATCTCATAACCTTGTAGCTGATCTGCTTTTTGAATTATTGTTTCAACAAGATTGGCATCTATTTTTAACTGAATTTTTGCTTCTGGATGTCTGACTATTATGGGTAAATTACCATCTTTGTCTGTTTTATGAGTAACTACTATTTTACCCAAATTAAATGTACCCTTAAATTCAGAGCTGATTTCAACTTCTTTGTTAGGAATGCCAACTTTTTTAGCATCTACAATTTTCACGTATACTTTTCGTTTACAACAAGTTTGAAGGTTATAATGAGCAAATAGACTCATATATTTACCAACACTGGTTTTATTACCGTCAACTTTGTTAATTTTTCCATTTGATGTCAGAAAATCTACTACAGCATCATCACCTTTTAGGTGTCTAGCTGCAATGACTCCCGATTCTGTTACTTCAAAAGGATCAAGATCTTTCGCTTCTGTAATAGTTTTACCATAAAATTCATTTGCATTTATATTTCTCATATAGTTGCATAAGCGGTCAATCCAATATTGGATTGCTTTCAATTGTATTTCACCACTATTTCTAAAGACATCAAATGATGAAGCACCGTACTTATTAGTCCAATATTTATCTTTTTTGTTTCCCCAATCCTGATGTTCACCATTTCTAGTTTTGTCTTTTTTATAACAACCTACATCTTCTAGTGCTATCTCAGAAAATTGGAATAGCCCTACATAGTCCCAAGGGTTCAGCCTTCTAACAGATGCTGGATTGTCTACATACCCGCCTTCTTTGTTTTTACCCTTATAAGTATAAGAATAGCGTAGATCTGAGGATGATTCTTGTCTAGAAACCGCTCTAATGTAGCCGACTCTATCAGGAGTATAAGTAACATCTTTAACTGGTTTTACTAGTGAGCTCATATTACTTTTCCCCCGTTATTGATAACTGTTTTTTACAAGCATTAGGAGCGTAGCTATGATTTAGAGGATCTTGTTTATCAATATATTTTCGTAATAGCTCTTTAGTACGCTGCTCATTACCCGTTATATTATCTTTGATAAATGAACAACCATCGTATAGCATACCTGTCATATTATAATTGGTTGGATTAAAGATATAGAATACTTGCCCTATAGCACACTTATTATCGAAGCAAATCTCGTTGAATACATACTTTTTATTAGTGCTTATATCTTGTATATATACTCCTGCATTTTGAGAACCCAGTGCATAAAGTTCTTTTTTAGCAAGATCTATAGGGTTGACGAGTTTGGAAATCATTTTTTGAAAGGCTTTGTCGTATCTTTTATCATAATTAGGATTACTACCTTCTATCGTTGGCAATTTCTCATTCACCAGTTCAAATGGATAAGTAGTGAATTTCCCATCGCTATACTCATAATCTACATACCGAAAAGGAACTTCATCGATTGCCAGTTCTTTATTTAGTTTATCGATATAGCTCACTGAATCTGGTTCATTGGTTTGGTTGAAAGATTCGTTTACTTCTTCTTTTGGATTAGGAATCATCTTAAGCTGAACGCGTGGTATGCTATCTAAATAATTTTGATAATCTTCTTCGTTTGTGGTTTGAGCTACACTGATGAATGGTATAGTAAAGAGGAATATCGAAAAGAAGCATAGATTTTTATTGCTTAATAAGTACATAGGTTATCCTATAAATTTACTCTGTAAGAGGTCTAACAGCCAAAGTCGTCTTCATCATGTGCATGATTATCGCCACAATCTTCAAATAGGTCTTCAATAGAGCAATTATTGCACTCCATCTGATCTGATACATCAGTGACCTTAATCTCTCCTTTATGGTTCACGTTGCCAAGAATCTCTAGCTCAACCTTCTCAGCTTTATCTCCAAATACTCTTAATGTCTGACCCTCTTCATCAAGTTTACCCTCAAACTCTGTTCCTTTAGAGTGATTAATTAGCTTGTAACTGATGCCTTGGTCTATTAAATCTTGTGGCAGTAATTTTTTAAGATCAAATGCTTTACTAAACAACCCCGAAGTCGGCAAAGCAATTACTGGCGCATTAACCTTACCACCCATTACCAAACTCTTCTTCACCGCCTGAACCTTAATCTCCCCCGGACACACCAGCTTAATCCCGCTCTCATCAATCGTTAAGGACGCCCCGGCGCTGGTCTGAAACTGAATGCGTTTGGGGCTTGCGATGTTCACCTGTCCTGACTCGCTACCGATGGTCATGGATTGCTGGCTGTGCAGTTGCAGCTCACCGCCCTGTGCTTGTATCGCTAGTGGCTTTGTGTTGGCACTGATATGTAAACCCGATAACTGAGCTTGACCACCCACCCCTGCTAATGACTTGTAGTGGTCAACTAATTTAGGACACCTGATAAGAGGTTTTGATTAAAGTAACGTCTTTCTGTTTCAGCTGGTGTTAAATAATTGTTGAAAGTGTGCGGTCTCACGGTTTGATAGTAGCCCCAGATATAATCACTAATGGCACTTTTAGCCTCAGCGATATTCTCATAACCGCCCTTTGGCATCCACTCTGTTTTGAAGCTTCTAAAGAAGCGCTCAGTTGGGGCGTTATCCCAACAATTTCCACGACGGCTCATACTCTGTGTCATACCGTCGCAATCATCGATTGATTCAGCAAATTTCTTACTGGTGTAATGCGTGCCCTGATCTGAGTGAAATAACACACCACTTGGTTTGAGTCTCGTCTGATACGCCATTTTCAGAGCGTTACCTGTCAGAATACTATCGGGTGAGTCTGAGACACTAAAGCCCACCACACGACGGGCGTACAGGTCTAAAACAACGGCTAGGTAACACCAGCCGCCTTTAATGCGAATATAAGTGACATCGCCCGTCCAGACTTGGTTGGGCGCCGTTGGGCTAAATCTGCGTTTTAAAAGGTTGTCATGGGTTTTATGTTCCTGATCAGCGTGCTTGTATTTGTGGGTCTTGAGCTGGCAACTGACCAGTTTCATTTGCTTCATAATCTTGGCAGCTAAGTAACGCGTTAGCCTAATACTGTGCTCATTCCACAGGATGGCGACAATGGTGCGAGCCCCAGCTGATTGTTTGGAGTCATTGAATATTTGACGTATCAAGGCTTTGAGTTTGACACGTTCAATATCGATAGGCTTAGTCTGTGTGCCATAGTAGTAGCTGCTTTTAATGATGCCAAATAAGTCACATAGTCGGCGTTTACTGACGCTTTTGTCTTGCTCTGCAAGCTTGCTTATCAGCGATAGCCGTTCAGGCTGTCCAAGGCCAGCAGAGCAGAAGCCTTTTTTAATATGTCGCGCTCCATAGTGAGTCGCTTAACCTGCTTACGCAATTCTTGTAGCTCGCGCTGTTCATCCGTTAAAGCGTTGCCGACTTTAGGTGCTTGGCCATTCGTTTCTTGTCGATACTGACTCAGCCATTTCTGCAGGGTGGATTTGCCAATGCCAAGTGAGCTTGCTACATCAGGTATTTTACGCTTATGCTCAGTCACTAAGCTGATGGCTTCAAGCTTGAATTCTCGGGTATATTGATTGCGATTGTTGGTCATACTAGTTTCCTTCTTTGGGTTATTATAACCTCTTAGAAGCTGTCCAATTTTATTATGCCACTACA
>NZ_AYYA01000085.1:62220-87063 GCF_000511065.1 Psychrobacter sp. TB67 | reverse complement strand
CGCTTTTGACATCTAAGGGCGCTATGTAAGTTACCCCCTGCCTTTTTGTCAGTATAGATGTGTTGATATATCGATTCATGGCTTGGGACCTCTTGCCAACCCAGCATTCTCAGTCGCCCTGTGATTTGCTCAGGTGAGTAGTGCTTGCTGAGTAGATGATCAATATAGCACCAGCCAAAGCGGCTGATCTGTGAGCTATTCACAACTTTGCGCGCGTTTGCCAATCGATGGGCTTGTTTGGGGCGATAACCCCTTTGTCCTATGTTTCGCTTTATCTCTCGACTCACCGTTGATTTATGACAGCCAATAATTCTAGCTATTTCACTGAGACTCTTTTTAGCTTGCAATAGCGCTGATATTTGATATCTTTGCTCTTGGGTAAGATGTGTATAGTGTTTCATAACGTTCTGATATGTAGGAGTTGAAGTTTGAAATGCAACACGGCACATCTTACTCTTCAACTCATTCTTTTAAAACGTTGCACTTCTTATTTGAATCTAGGTTTTATTATTGAACTGCTCTCTTATCTTATCATGCTAAAACAACCACTACATCCACCCTAAAGCACGTAACATCGCCGCACCAATCGCCATGCCAAACATGCCTACGACGGTGGTAAACGCTAAGATATTGGCGGCTAATACATCATTGCCACCCATGGCTTTTGCCATCACGTAGCTGGCGGCCGCTGTAGGTGAGGCGGCCATCAAAAACAGCACGCCCATATGAACGCCCGTTAGCTCGAAGCTCAATCCTACTGCGATAGCGATTATTGGCGCGACGACGATACGGCCAATACTGGCTTGCATGGATAATCCTGAAGGATGTAGCATCGACTTTAAGTCAATACTGGCGCCTGCACAAATCAGTGCTAATGGTAATGCTACGGCCGCTAGTAAGTCGCCAGTCGTATGAATCACACCTGTTATCGGTGGTAGCGGCAACGCCTTATAAGCAAAGGCAGCTAGTAAAGCGATGATTAATGGATTGGTAAAGAGTTTTTTGATGATCATGGTGCTACGACTAACCCACGTATCGTCCACGCTTTTCGACACGCGACTGAGGGTAATCACAGCTAAAATATTAAATAATATCGTCACCACACCCATATATACCGCACCAATACTTAAACCGCGCTCTCCGTAGGCATTGGCAACTGTCGCCAGTCCAATAATGGCCATATTGCTACGAAATATACCTTGTACAAACACTCCTTGATCTACGGGACGACTGACAAAATGCTTGGCGTAAATCTCTGCCCCAATAAATAGAATAAAAGTCACTAAAATACCAGCAACTATCAGGGTAATTTGCTTGCCATAATCCACATTACTATCGACGACACTGAAGAAAAGCAAACAAGGCAGACAGTAATTAAAGACGAAGTTTGAAGATTGATCGATAAAGCTCTGGCTTGCCTCGCCGCGTATTTGCATAAAAAACCCCAACCCCATTAACACAAGGTTGGGCAGTACAATAGTAATCGCAAAAACAATGGCTTCGATCATAGATAAGCTCGGATCAGCAATATGCTCAAAGCTATGTTGTCAAAGCCATGAGCATATACTTGTTATAGGTCGGATTAAATAATGGAAGATTAAATGTTATAGAGTGCTACATTATAGAATGAGATATTACAGTGTAGTGCATATCTATTTATGATCTGGTTTTTTGACCCATTTACCGTCAGCACTTTTTTCGTAGACATTCTCAACGGCAGACCATGCGGTCGCAAACCAACGTGACTCCTCATCATACTGTTTACTCGCACTATTAAACGCCGCACGAAAGATTTCTTGTGCGTGTTTGGGTAAGTTGTCTTTTACCGCATCCGGTAAGTCTGATAATTTATCATAAGGCATAAAAGCATTCCTTGTCTGTAATCGACTATCGACATCATCTTTAATCATTCTATTCTACCTATTATTTGTTCTCAAAACAGAATAGAGCCATATTATGCTGTTTTTAAATTGTTAAGAATATTGTTAGGCGCTTTACCATAAAAAGAGCCCATAACTAAACAACGTTATGAGCTCTTTTTATCATTCTTTATTCATTGTTCTTTTTTTAGTGATGTTTTACGACAAATTTAAAGCTGCTGCGACTTTTTTCTGCTTCTTGACGGTCATGGCTAATAATTGAATGGCGGCAGGCGTGACTCCACTCACGCGCCCAGCTTGGGCAAGCGTAGCAGGACGGACTTGCGTGAGCTTCTGCACAATCTCATTTGATAGCCCTGACACGATGCTATAATCAAAATCAACAGGTAGCGCGGTGTTCTCCAAGCGCTTCATTTGATCAATCTCTTCTTGCTGACGATCAATGTAGCCGGCGTACTTGACAGAAATTTCAATCTGCTCACCCACCTGTGCATCGACTTGCGAATCAGTAATCGAAGCGATATCGGCAAAGTGGATTTGCGGACGTTTGAGCAGATCAAAAGCAGTTGCTTCTTTGCTAAGTACTTCGCCTGTTTGCTCAGTGACTTTTTGCCCTAGAGCATTGGCAGGGGTTGCCCACATATCTTTTAGGCGAGCAGACTCAGTAGCGATAGATTCCATTTTCTGCTCGTAAGCCTGCCAGCGCTCATCATCAACCAAGCCAAGCTTACGACCCGTTTCAGTCAAGCGTTGATCCGCATTGTCTTCACGTAGCAATAGACGATACTCAGCACGGCTAGTAAACATACGATACGGCTCAGTCGTGCCATGTGTAATCAGATCATCGACAAGCACGCCAAGATAGGCTTCATCACGGCGCGGTGTCCACGTTTCAAACTCGCTATTATTACTAGTGACGAGTGCAGCATTCGTTCCTGCTAGCAAACCCTGCACGCCTGCTTCTTCGTAACCCGTCGTACCGTTGATTTGACCTGCGAAGTACAAACGATCAATAGATTTGGTCTCAAGCGTTGGTTTTAGATTTTGCGGATCAAAATAATCGTATTCAATCGCATAACCGGGACGGGTAATGTGCGCGTTCTCTAACCCTTTCATACTATGAATAAAGTCTAATTGCACATCAAATGGTAAGCTGGTTGAGATGCCGTTTGGATACAGCTCATGCGTCGTCAGACCTTCTGGCTCAATAAAGATTTGATGACTGTCTTTATCAGCAAAGCGGTGAATCTTATCTTCAATCGATGGGCAATAACGTGGACCCACGCCTTCGATTTTGCCAGAGAACATCGGTGAGCGATCTAAATTCTCACGGATAATGTCATGGGTACGCGCATTGGTATGGGTGATATAGCAGTTGACCTGCTCAGGATGCATCGACACATCACCCATATAACTCATCACTGGCAATGGCGTATCGCCTGGCTGTACGGTCATCACACTAAAGTCAACGCTACGTGCATCGATACGTGCGGGTGTGCCAGTCTTTAAACGTCCAACTGGCAGCTTAAGCTCACGCAAACGGTCAGCCAACTTGATCGAAGGTTGATCCCCTGCGCGTCCGCCTTTTGAGTTCTCAAGACCAATGTGAATGACACCGCCCAAGAAGGTTCCTGAAGTCAGTACCACAGTTTCGGTATTAAAGATAATGCCAGTCGAGGTGACAACCGCCGTCGCGCGACCATTTTCTACCAAAATATCATCAGCACCTTGTTGGAATAAATCAAGATTAGGCTGGTTTTCTAGCGTTTCACGAATGGCGGCTTTGTACAAAATGCGATCTGCTTGCGCACGGGTCGCGCGCACGGCAGCGCCTTTACGACTGTTCAATACACGAAACTGAATACCTGCTTTGTCCGTCGCCAATGCCATGGCACCGCCCAACGCATCAATCTCACGTACCAAGTGTGATTTACCGATACCACCAATCGCTGGATTACAGCTCATCTGCCCCAGCGTCTCAATATTATGCGTCAACAGCAAGGTCTGCGCGCCCATACGTGCGGCCGCCAGAGCAGCTTCAGTACCGGCGTGACCGCCACCGATAACTACCACGTCGTAATGTTTTGGATATTGCATGCATGCCTCGCTTGACAGATAACGTCAATATAAATAGAGAAAAATAGTCACCAATTATAGCAATTTTTAGTCGGTATTCATATTATTACCAGGACTCAGCGGTACAATGCGATCTGCGTGACCACTACCTAGCATATGCTGACTACCATAACCCTCTGGATTAATCTGCAAGTAGGCATTCATCTGCCCAATCGCATCACCGTCATCACTGGCTAAGATCTGACCTTTAATCAGTTCAACGGGTGGCAGTGGTAAGTTTTTGAGTAATGCCAAGCGCTGATCGTTATCACCCCTATTGACAACCAATTCAATTAGCTGACGCGCATCAATCGGCAAATCTGGCGTATTTTGTGCCATTAATGCTAGGTGATAAGCACCAGCCGTGTCTTGATCCGCAACGACACGCTGCTCAATGGCTACATAAGTCGCTTCAGTTGCACCGCCTGCCACACTGAGCTGATGGATACATTTAAGTGCTGAATTCGGCTCATTGCCCGCAATATCAATAATACGCGTAGATTCATTTTTTAGGTGTTCACGGCGCTTCTCGATAGCCGCTTGCTTGATCACTTCTTGTTGCTTATTTTTTTGATCATTTTCTTGATCAGCAACTTGTGGTTCAGTAAGTTCATTATTATTTAATTGATTATTCATAAGTCTCTCTTATTATATAAACTGGATTTATCTTGAACACTATATGGGGTTAAAACCTATAAAAACAATCAATTGCACAGACAATAAAAAACCCGAATAACCATTTCAATCTATTAAGAAAGGTCATTCGGGTTCACTGTGCTTTGATATCACGCTTTGCGTTTAGACATTAAGTTAGTCTAATCATGCGAGTAAATATTAAGCAGCAGGGCTGTTTGCTTCAACCAACGGCTTAAGCTCACCTGATTGATACATTTGTAAAATGATGTCAGAACCGCCCATCAACTCGCCATCAATCCATAATTGTGGAAACGTTGGCCAGTTGGCAATTTTTGGTAATGTTGCACGGATTTCTGGGTTTTCTAAAATATTGACAAAGGCAAATGGACGACCGATTTGGGTAAGTACCTCAATCGATTTAGCAGAAAAACCACACTGTGGAAACTGCGGTGTCCCTTTCATATAAAGAATGACTTTATTGTCTTTAATTTGATCACGGATCAGTTGTTCAACATCGTTTGCAGCGGTATTTGGGGTTTGCTCACTCATAAAAGCTCCTATTGATAAAGCGGTTCATTGAAATGGTTATTTATATGACAAAATAGTACTATGAAGATATGGTTGATACATGGGGCGATTGACACGGTATTACAAGCAAAATCTATATACTGGTCCAGCCAATCGTTATTTGGCTTCGACGACATTAGGGACTAATAATACCACGGCATTGGCCATAATGCCCTCTTGCCGACCGGTAAAACCTAGTTTTTCAGTCGTTGTGGCTTTGACACTGACATGTCCAATATCAGTTTGCAAGTCACTGGCGATATTCTCACGCATGGCCTGATTGTGCGGGGCAAGTTTTGGGCGCTCACACATCACCGTAATATCAGCATTACCAAGCATATATCCTGCCGCTTGCACCTTGCTATAGACATAACGTAGCAATACTCGCGAGTCCAGACCCGCATGCGCCGCATCAGTATCTGGAAAGTGCTGACCGATATCGCCAAGCGCCAAGGCACCCAACAGCGCATCCGCGAGTGCGTGCAGTACTACATCGCCGTCAGAATGCGCCAGTAAACTATGGCTATGCTCAATAAGCACACCCGCTAAGATGACGTATTGCTGCTGCTGACCATTATTATGAAAAGCATGAACGTCGATACCTTGACCAATTTTTATCATTGTTATTCCAAATTAAGCGTGATTAAAATAATTGACAATCACTATCTAAATTTTCAAAGCTATTTTCTGGCAGTCAGGCCGTATAGCTCGCCACCAGTTTTAAATTAACTGGTATAATGTGACGCTTATTTTATCATAATACCCAGTCCAAGCGATAAGTCTAAACGATGAGATAACCCTGTCAACTTACTAAGCCTATTAAAGGCGTTGTAGTGAGGTCAGTGGTATTTCAAACTTTATTTCAAATTTGGACAAGGTATAAAAAGTTGAGCCGTTCTATGTCAGTCATGCCAAATACTTCAAGCATATCCGTTTCTGATTCTTTCAGCGCCCAGCGCCCTTTGACGCTTGCCGATATCGACAATCCTAGCAGCAAGCATGTGATTGTTGGTATGTCGGGTGGGGTCGACTCTTCCGTATCGGCTGTCTTGCTTCAGCAGGCAGGCTTTAAGGTGGAAGGACTGTTTATGAAAAACTGGGAAGAGGATGACGGCACCGAATACTGCACAGCGATGGATGACTTAGCCGACGCGCAAGCCGTATGCGATAAAATTGGTATCAAGCTGCATACGGCTAACTTTGCCATGGAATATTGGGATCGCGTTTTCGAGCATTTCTTAGCCGAATATAAAGCTGGCCGCACGCCAAATCCAGATATTTTATGCAATAAAGAGATTAAATTTAAGGCGTTTTTAGACTACGCACTCACTCTAGGTGCTGATTATATCGCCACCGGTCACTATACGCGCCGCAGTGTGAATTACAAAAATGACAACGATACCGAAGTTGCGCAGCTATTACGTGGCTTGGATAATAACAAAGATCAAAGTTACTTCTTACATGCCGTTGGCGGCGACAAAATCGCCAAGACACTGTTCCCAGTTGGTGAGCTTGAAAAACCGGTCGTACGTCAAATCGCGGAAGAGCATGACTTAATTACGGCTCATAAAAAAGATTCAACGGGCATTTGCTTTATTGGTGAGCGCCGCTTTAAAGACTTTTTACAGCAGTACTTGCCTGCCCAAAAAGGCGATATCGTCACAGACGATGGCCACATTATCGGCTCCCATGATGGACTTATGTATTATACCTTAGGTCAGCGCGGTGGCATCGGTATTGGTGGCGTCAAAGATCGCCCCGAAGAGCCATGGTTTGTACTCGCAAAAGACTTAGATAAAAACCGCTTAATCGTTGGTCAAGGTCACGAGCACCCAATGATGCTGAGCAATGAGCTGCAGGCTTATAAGCTTGACTGGGTCGATGGTCTACCTCCTGCAGCTATATTTAGCGCTGAAGGCTTACATTGTATGGCAAAGTCGCGCTATCGTCAGCCAGATCAAGCCTGTCATGTGTTTGCTATTGATGATAAAGGTTTGGAGGTGAGAGCTGTATTTGACGAGCCACAACGGGCGGTAACCCCAGGTCAATCAGCAGTATTCTATATTGATGAGGTTTGTCTAGGCGGCGGCGTGATTGAGTCTATCGATGCGCCTTGTGGGTTTTAGAATATATATAAAGAGCAAATAGATGCTTATCATTGCTTATACCATTTGGATCGCAGTTTTTTTATTGTTAATTATTGGAGCTTTTATATTCTCTAATAAGAATAACTCTAAATACTCTGCGAAGAAACGCAACTTAATTTTAGTGGCTCTAACGATTCAAATTGTCTGCTCACTCGCTTTTATAGCAGTTTTTATATCAGCAGTTTTTGATGTAGCTGCATCTGTTTAACCTTGATTGTTATTCGATAACCTCATAAATATTATAAGTTAACTGAGCAACTGGCTGTAGCTCAGAGGTAAATTGATAAAAACGAATGTCATAACTACCTACCGCCCAGCCCTCATAAGGTGTAAAACTGACCCAATTCTGATTGCTGTTAGCGACAATATTCTTTTTCTCAAATAACAATACTTGCCCTGTTTGATTATTGACCCATTTGACAAATACAAATGGGCTAGTAGGAACTTTTCCATCGGTGTCTAAATGTGCAAACAGCTTAGCATTCTTATTTATTGTTGCCGTATCTAAAGAGCCTGATGGCATCACAGGGTTTGTTGATAGTTTCACAGTGCCTACTAAGGGCTGATTGTCATTCGACTTATATAACTCTTCAACAGCACGCTCAGCAAAACGCCTTTTATCATCGATTACTTCGCTAGCACCCTTCGCCATAAACTTATCTACATACTGCCCAAGCACATAATCTGGCATTTTATCAATCATCTCTTGTGCTTGCTGCTCTGAGTAGTCCTTAATAGAAGGAGATGAATCATCGGCATTTGGCGCAGTTGATACGTCTGCGTCTGCATTACTTGCGTAATTTTTTAGCTCTACTAAAGGATTTTTGGTTTGATTACCTGCGTTTTGATTTTTTGTAGATATAGGCATTTGCTGCTTTGCTTGCATAATTTGATCTATCTGCTGCTTAGTTATGAACAGATAGGTGGCTAAGCTACCTAAAACGAAAGCAACCAGAACTGATGAGAAAAATAAGGTTTTGTCTTTCATAAGATATTAATTGTTTAATAATATAGTTGATTGAGGTGAAGACTTCTAACTATGACTCTTAGAACATAAAAAAAGCATCCACTACTAGTGTGAACGCTTTTAGAAATGAATCGACTTATCTTTTAAGCCGATAGAGATTATTTAGCACATTGAACTATATAACCGTTGAAATTAAGGCTACCAGCAGATATTCCTCCAGAAACTTTAGAGCCTAAAGTAACAGTATTACCCGAACACTCATAACTACTCTCTTTACCTCCATTAACTTTAGGAATTGCGAAAGTACATGTGCTTTCTTTAGGCACATATACATTTTTACCTTCAGATTTACATTTAGCAACAGTAGGCTGTGGTGGTGGAGTCGGTTTTGGTGGATTAGAATCATTTGGTACTTAAGGTTTAGGGGTTGAAGCGGTATTACCACTACTATCAGAATCACCGCCACAAGCAGATAAGCCTAAAGCTGCACCTAAAAGCATTACACTCATCAATTTATTCATAGTGTAGTCGTCCTTAAATAAGTCATTAGTTGGTAAAAATACAGTCTTATTTAATCAGTTCTGTTTCTGCAATGCAACACAAATATGAACAAATGTATATTCATAATAAAAGATATAGTTCGACTTAATTCAGTAGATCTATATGTTAGATTATTAATAGCTTCATTAATTTATTAGCTTATAAAAAAACCTCTAAACCTGATGGTAATCGTCACTTTTTTATACCAACTCTTGTTATAATCATGCCATCAAAAAATCCCTACTTACTTTATGTAATGATTTACTCACTCTTAATCTAAAGGATGTTTATGACCACCTCTTTATCTGCCTTGACCGCCCTCTCTCCAATCGATGGTCGTTACGCGTCCAAAGCCGACAGCTTGCGCACCTACTTGTCTGAATTCGGTCTAATCAAAGCGCGCGTGACGGTTGAGATTCGTTGGTTACAGTCGCTGGCGGATAATAGCGCAATCGGTGAATTAGCAGCGTTTGATACCGATACCAATGCGTTTTTAAATAGCATCGTTGACGATTTTAGCGAAGCGGATGCGCAAGCGATTAAAGACATCGAAGCGACGACCAATCATGATGTGAAAGCGGTCGAATACTTTATTAAAGATAAGTTTCGCGGGAATCAGCAGTTAGAAGATAGCCTGGAGTTTATTCATTTTGCTTGTACCAGTGAAGATATCAACAATCTATCATATGCATTAATGCTAAAAGACAGCCGCGAAATCGTCGTTGCTAAAATGCAGCAAGTCACAGATAGCATCGTTGATTTGGCGATTACCCATGCTGATCAACCCATGTTGTCACGCACACATGGTCAAACGGCTAGCCCAACGACGCTCGGTAAAGAGATGGCAAACGTCGCTTATCGCTTAGCCCGTCAAATCAAACAAATTGGTGACGTTGAACTGTTGGGCAAAATCAATGGTGCAGTCGGTAACTATAACGCGCACTTCTCAGCTTACCCTGATGTTGATTGGCAAACGCATGCTGAGCAATTCATTAATGAGCGTTTAGAGCTAACGTTTAACCCTTATACCACGCAGATTGAGCCGCATGATTACATCGCTGAATTGTTTGATGTGGTCAAACGCTTTAATACGATCCTAATCGATTTTAACCGCGATATTTGGCAATATATTAGCTTAGGCTATTTTAAACAGCGCCTAAAAGAGGGCGAAGTGGGTTCGTCAACGATGCCGCATAAAGTCAACCCGATTGATTTTGAAAATTCTGAAGGTAATTTAGGCGTTGCTAATGCCATGCTTGCTCATTTGGGTGAAAAGCTACCAATTTCACGTATGCAGCGCGATTTATCAGACTCTACCGTATTACGTAATATCGGTGTTGGTCTAGCACAAAGTATGATTGCGTTTGACGCTTGCTTAAAAGGTGTGAGCAAACTTGAGTTAAATGCACAGCGCTTAAATGACGACCTTAATCAAGCACAAGAAGTATTGGCTGAGCCGATTCAGACAGTGATGCGTCGCTATCGCGTTGAGAACCCTTATGAGAAACTTAAAGCCTTAACTCGTGGTAATGCCATGACTCGCGAAGCGATGCTGACATTCGTTGAAAGTGACGAGTTAGCAGCCGTTAGCGATGCGGATAAAGCACGTCTACGTGAACTAACTCCAGCGACCTATATCGGTAATGCAGCTGAGCAAGCACGTACGATTAAAGAGTGGATTGCTAAGCTTTAATCATTAGCTATGAATAATTGCTAATAATTAAAGAAGCGTGCAAATGCATCGAAACTTTAACTCTGTCATTGTCAGTACTGTAGCGGTATTTATCGTCATGGTACTGGCAAGCATTGAGCCTCTAGAGTGGTCAAGCTACCTACTCCATCAATTAGGCACGCTGTTGTTTTTGGCATCAATGCTGTTTGCGTATCGCTACTGGCATATTAGCTCACGCTCCTATGCCCTTGCCTCAATATTCCTCCTCATTCATATCATAGGCGCACGCTATCTATATTCGTATGTGCCTTATGATAACTGGACAGAGCGGCTATTTGGTATAAGCCTAAACGAGTTGTTTGGTTGGCAGCGCAATATGTATGACAGGCTCGTACATTTTAGCTACGGGCTATTGCTGTTCAATGCGATGGTTGAAAGCTCAAAATCTATCTTTAAGATATCATCCATCAAGCTTTTAGTCGCTATCGCCCTCATGATTAATATGTCATCGAGTCTGCTGTACGAGCTACTTGAATGGGGAATTGCAGCGACTTTATCACCAGAAGCGGCAGAGGCTTACAATGGTCAGCAAGGCGATATTTGGGATGCCCACAAAGACATGGCATTAGCGCTCCTCGGTGGGCTGATTGCGGCAGGCATTCTTTTATTTAAGGCTTCTATTCAAACTCGTAGCTTTAACAATAACCGTTAAATAACAGCCTTTTAAAACAGACACAAAACGATTGCTAAAGAATAAGTTAATCGTCCTTTTTGTCGTCATCACTGTCGCCCGGTATGATAGCTTTGCCCACAGCGACGGTACCTTTTACCACGCCCTTGGTGGTTTTATAAGCAACTTTGGCAGGTACGGTCACTATCTTGTGTACACAGGCTTGTAGTAAAAACACGCTAGCGATGATGACAATAAAATGTAATTTTTTCATAAATTTCCTACGATTGATGGGATGCTCTGACAGTAGCCATTAACGTTAATAAGACTGGCAATCAGATAGGCGATAATCATAAACTATTAAAACCTTCCTATAAAGCACTCCTCACGATTAATCTTATAACTCTCTTTGAATCTGGATGTATTAATGACCTCAACTTCCCTTTGTTTACCCGACTCTATTACGCCTGAGCAATTCTTAAATGACTATTGGCAAAAAAAACCATTACTTATCAAGCAAGGTTTACCGCAATTGATTGGAATGTTTGAGCCAGAAGACATGCTTGGCCTAGCACTTGAAGAAGACGCTTCGGCGCGCCTGCTTATCCAAGCTGCAACTAAGCAAAAAGGCCAGCCACAATGGAAGCTTAAGAAAAGCCCATTGGCTGAAACTGATTTTGATAACTTGCCAGAACAATGGACTGTGCTGGTTCAGAATATGGAACAGTGGTCACCTGAGCTTGGGCAATTGTGGCAAGCCTTTGACTTTATTCCGCAGTGGCAACGTGATGATATTATGGTTTCATACGCGCCCAAAGGTGCCTCAGTTGGTAAGCATTATGACGATTATGATGTATTTTTAGCGCAAGGATTTGGGTCTAGACGTTGGCAGCTTGGCAAATTCTGTGATAAAAATACTGAGTTCGTCGCCGATGAGCCGATTCGATTGTTTGATGATATGGGCGAGATTATTTTTGATGAGATATTGGAGGCCGGTGATGTACTCTATGTGCCGCCGAAGCTGTCGCATTTTGGGGTTGCTCAAGATGATTGCTTGACATTCTCTTTTGGCTGTCGTCGTCCAAACTTGATGCAAATCATCGACAGCTTAGCTGATATCGCCACCAACGATAGCGACTTATTCGTCCCAATGCTGTTGCCACAAGCGCTGCAAGCATCAGGTGAATTGCAAGCGAGCAGCATTAGTGCCGTCAAAGATCAGCTATTACAAATGCTACAGTCTGAGCACGGCGACGATATCATTCGTCAAGCAGTGTCTGAAGTCGTGAGCAAGCGCCAGTATGATGCACTGATGCCAGAAGAGACGTTAGATACCGATGAGCTGATACAAGCTCTAGCAGAAGGTGCCACGTTGCAAGCTGACTATAGCAATCGCTTGCTCTATAGCTTGACTAATGATGGCATCACGCTATACGCCAATGGTCAGCGCATTGACGGGCTTGACGAGGCAGCAGGCGCTGTATTGGTGCGTTTGGCAAATGGCGAACACCTAAATAGCCAAGATGTGACGGATATTGATGCAGATGACTTGAGCGAATGGCTAGAGAACGGCTGGGTATGGATCGACGCGGCTGAATAGCTTTTAATGCGATTTTATTAAATTTGGCTTATCCAACCATAAGAAAACCGATACCTGATTGATTCAGATATCGGTTTTTTAATGCATATTACTTTTTAAGTTAGAGTCTTTATTGTGACATCAGACATTACTTAAATCCTTGGCTAAGTACCAAGCTCAAGCAAGCTCGCATTACCACCAATAGCGGTGGTATTAATCGTTCTTACCCGCTCAGTAACAAAGCGATGGAGGTAATCAGGCGTTAGCATCTCTGACATGCCTTCCATATCGGTCACGGCAATCACTTGCGTCAAAATACCATCCGTATTGGCCAGCTTTTGACTGATTGCTTGTACTTCACTGTTATTACCTGCAACAGCAACTTGGGCGAGACGATCAATATATAACAGCGTAATCGTTTGCGAATCATTAGCCACACTTAGCACATCATCGCTAATACCAGTGTCATAAAGTATTTTTGCTGCCTCATCACACATCTCAGCCTGACTAGGACAATGCAATATCACTTCATTGCCCGTCAGTAATGCAGCGATTAGCTGTCCAAGTACTGCCATCGCCCGCGCAGACTCACCGCCGATGACCATCGTTTTACCACGACCAGTGACATATAAGTCGTTGGACTCACCTGTTGCACCCGTCATACGCTGTACTTTATCCAGACTGGGCGCGGCGTTCAATAAATGATGGAATAGACGCTTTGCCTTGTTGGCATCACCAGTCAGCAAAGCCAGCTTAGGTATCGCAGCCTCAAGATAAGTGGCGCGATTGACTGCGCTAAGTAATCGCCAAGCTTCACAAACCTGGGCATGATTTTTTTTAAATTCAGTCGCCATGTTGCTGCTCCTTATGCGATTTCTGGTTGAGTAAGTGATTCGGTTTTAGTATTGGTAGCAGTGTTTTGCTTAGTAGCACTTGTTTGCTCAGTAGCGACTGACTCAGAGCTTAACTGCATGAGACGGGCGACGTAATGTGGACCACCTGCTTTTGGACCCGTGCCCGATAGACCACAGCCACCGAAAGGCTGGACGTTAACGACTGCACCGATTTGGTTACGGTTGACATAGGTATTACCGACAAAGGCACGGCGTTCGATATGCTCAACAATATTTTCAATACGGCTGTGAATACCTAACGTTAAGCCAAAGCCAGTAGCATTGATGGCATCGATAAGCTTATTTAAATCACGGGCTTGATAACGCAGCACATGTAATATCGGGCCAAAGTGCTCACCACCAATCACGTCGATACTTTTGACTTCAATCGCGGTTGGTAACACAAAGGTAGACTGCTCTTGACTGACAACCGAGCTGGCACTCATCGGTGTCTGCGCCAAGATATTGGCCGTTGGCTCAGCGACCATACGTTCGATATGCGCCTCAAGACCTTGCTTGGCATCATTATCAATGACTGGGCCGACATCGGTAGCTGCATACAGCGGATTGCCTACAACCAGTTCAGCCATATTGCCTTGCAGTAGCTCAATCAACTCATCAGCGACTTCTTCTTGTACACATAATATGCGACAAGCTGAACAACGCTGACCTGCTGAGCCAAAGGCAGACAACACCGCATCTCTGACTACTTGTTCAGGTAGTGCTGTCGAATCGACAATCATGGCGTTCTGACCACCCGTCTCAGCGATAAATACGGGCAACTCCCCGCTGGCTTGCGCATGATCATTGAGGCTTTGATTGATACGTTGCGCGGTTTGGGTCGAACCGGTAAAGATGACACCAGATAAATTGTCAGCGGCGGTTAATGCCCCACCCACTTCACCCGCGCCAGTGACAAACTGTAGCGCTTCGACTGGCACGCCAGCTTGATACATCAGCTGCGCACCGAAATACGCGATTAAACTGGTTTGCTCAGCAGGTTTTGCAACGACGGTATTACCGGCGGCGAGTGCTGCCATAATCTGACCAGTATAAATAGCCAATGGAAAGTTCCAAGGGCTAATACAAACAAAGGTACCACGCGCTTTATAGACTTGGCGCGACTGCTTGCCAGATAAATCGGTAAACTCATGGGCTTTGGCGTCTAAGCGCTCCGCTTCATCCGCATAAAAACGGCAAAAATCAACGGCTTCTTTGATCTCATCAATACTGTCTTGCATGGTCTTGCCAGCTTCGACTTGGCACAACGCCATCAGTTCTGCATAGTTTTCTTCGTAGAGATCAGCGGTTTTGCGCAATATTGCCGCACGTTTTGCCGCTGGCACTGCTTGCCACGCGCTTTGTCCGGCTACTGCGGCATCAATGGCTTGACGCGCCAATTCTGCATTGGCGTATTGTACGTCGCCTGCGATAACTTCATGATTCCACGGCGCACGCACTGTATGACTATCAAGCTTCTGAGCTTTACCATCCACTGAAGAGTCATGAATTGCTTGCCCATTGATGATAGGAGACGCGGACCATGTCTTTGTTAAATGACTGTCAATCGCGGCTTTGAATAATAGCCACTGCGACTCTACAAATATATTGGGACCAAAGCTGGCACGGCGATCGCCATAAATCTCTAAAGGTAACGGAATATCCGGATTGTTTAACGTATCATTGGCTACTAGCTTGTCATACGGATGTACCGTCAGCTTATCAATCGGATAAGACTTATCTAACAACTGATGCACAAATGAGCTATTCGCGCCATTTTCGAGCAGACGGCGTACTAAATATGGCAGTAAGTCTTTGTGCGCGCCAACTGGAGCATAAATACGGACAGGAATCTTGTATGTTTGTAAGATATGGTCATAAAGCGCATCACCCATGCCATGCAAACGCTGAAATTCAAAATCTCTATGCGCACTCATGGTCATCACTGATGCCAGAGTATGAGCATTATGGGTCGCAAACTGCGGCCAAATAAGTCCGCGCAGATGCTCAGACAACAAGAAGCGCGCACAGGCTAAATAAGCGGTGTCCGTGCCTTCTTTACGCGTCCAAACGGGATATCCTGACAAGCCTTTTTGTTGGGCAAGTTTAATCTCTGTATCCCAATAAGCGCCCTTAACCAAGCGTAACGGGATACGATCGCCAACTTCTTTTGCCAAGCGTGCAAGCCAAGCAAAAATAGCAACGGCGCGCTTAGAGTAGCCTTGCACCACTAAACCTAATCCATCCCAACCAGCGGTTAGCGAATCACGATAGAGCGATTCAAACAGCTTTAGAGATATCTCTAGGCGATCGGCTTCCTCGGCATCGATGCTCAAATCCACATCCACTTCGCGTGCCGCTTCGATCAGCAATAAGCAGCGCTGACGCAATAATCCCAACACCTGAGCTTCTTGCGTGGCTTCATAGCGTGGATGTAGTGCCGACAGCTTGATAGAAACTGACGGCTTTGGCATGCCCTCTTGAACTTTGACATTGGCAGTTGCTTTAATCGCATGCAAATAGTCGTTAAAGTATTTTTCGGCGTCTCTATGGGTAATCGCCGCTTCACCCAACATATCGAACGAATAGGTATAGCCTTTATTACGATACGGCTGACTGTTTTTGTTGGCGTCTTCAATCGTCTCACCAAGGACAAACTGATGCCCCATAATACGCATGGCTTTTTGCATCGCCGCCCGAATCATTGGCTCACCCATTCTTTTGGTCATTCGATCCAAAAATCCTGAAGCAGTCGTGCTATTGTCGATACTGACGACACGGCCCGTCATCATCATGCCCCACGTCGAGGCATTGACCATAAAACCATTGTCATCTTTTAAATGCTTTTTCCAGTCCGCCACACTCATCTTGTCACGAATCAACGCATCAGCGGTATAATTGTCTGGCACGCGAATCAAGGCTTCGGCCAAGCTCATCAGCAAAATACCTTCTTGCGTATCAAGGCTGTATTCAAGCAATAACGAATCAACCATTTTGATTGCTTTGCCATCATTGCGCACATATTCAACCAGCTGGCGCGTCTGATTACTAGCCGCCTCACGCTCTTCATCACTGGGTTTAGCAAGTGGTAATAAGTCAGACAACCAACGCTGCTCATCGACACTATACAAAGGTGAGATGCGCGCATACAACTCATCTGCGGACTGATCAATATAGGCTGGCGATAGCATATCGACCGGGTTAAATAAAATCGGCTCTCTCGGGGTAAACTGCTCTACTGGGTTCATACCAACTCCATAACTATCGTCTAAAAACCATGATAAATGGTCAATGAGGAAAACTGATTGCGCAAGCTTACTGCCTATAATCCTACGATATTCAATAGGAACTATTGACTGCGGCTCATAACAATAATCAAAAGACCAAACGGCGCCATCGCAAAACGAGCAAATCCAGCATAAGCTGGAAACGTTTAAGTAGGTCGTTCGAGTGTTAAACGGGCTACGTTAACAATATAAAGGCAACAACGAACAGCTAAGCGGCATTAGTGCCTTCTTCTTGTCAGTAGTGAAAGGAGTGCGATTGATAGCTCAAGGTCGAACCTTATTAAAATAATAACCATAAGTTATCACGCTAATGAGCCCAAATCCGTCATCTTATACGGCGCTAATTCACTGTAAGAAAAACCTCTACGGCGTTGATTGAGGTGATGCGCTTAACCTAGCTATGGTATCATGAAAAAAAATTTCGAACTAACGATATTTAGGATTTAAGTCAATAATTATATCTTTTAAAAACAATTAGTTATCTATAATTTATTGGTAATGACGCTTTAGTTATAATTTTTTGTTTACTATTGGTTATTAATTGTTTTTTGAGTCGAATATTTTCCGCTAATTATGACCAATGACTTTCTTTCAAACGTAAAAAAACCCTCCTTATTACTCAATAATAAAGAGGGTTAAAATTCAAAATACTAATAAGGTTAAAAACCAATAACCCTATTATTGGCAATGTCATACCATCAGACATTTATAACAATACTAACTTTGCCAAAAGAATCGCTGTCAAAACCCAGACAGGAATTGTAATTTCAGAGAATTTACCCGTCATCAACTTCACCGCGGTAAAGGTAATAAAACCAAGCGCGATACCATCAGCGATAGAATATGTCAGCGGCGTTAATAGCAATACAACTGCGACTGGTGCGGCTTCGGTCAAATCTTCCCAATTGATGTCTTTTAGCGTGAACAACATCAATACCGACACATAGAATATCGCCCCTGCCGTGGCATAAGCAGGAATCATACCGGCTAATGGTGCAAAGAAAATACTGAGCAAAAACAGCACACCGACAGTCACTGCCATCAGACCCGTACGACCACCTGAAGCAACTCCTGACGCACTTTCAATATAACTGGTCGTTGAAGAAGTACCTAGCATGGCACCAGCAACCGTAGCGGTTGAATCAGCCAATAAGGCTTTGTCCATATTAGGGATGTTGCCGTCTTTATCGATAAGCCCTGCTTTATTGGCAATACCAACCAAGCTGCCCGCTGTATCAAACAAATCAACGAATAAGAAAGCAAAAATAACGCTGATCATACCAATATCAAACGCGCCCGCGATATCAAGCTGTAGGAACGTTGGGGCAATGGGTGGCGGTGCCGACATGATACCAGTGAATTGCGTATGCCCCGTCACCAAACTAACCAAAGTGATGAACAATATACCAATGGTAACCGCGCCTGGGACTTTTTTATAGACCAGACCAATAATGATGAAAAAGCCTAAGGCCGCCATCATGGGTGGAAATGAAGTCATGTCCCCAAGCATCACTAACGTCGCATCACGTCCAACGATGATGCCGGAGCTTTGCAGAGCAATAAACGCCAAAAATGCACCGATACCGGCAACGATACCTTGCTTCAGACTGGTAGGGATGGCATTAATAATCCATTCGCGTATCTTAAATAAGCTCAAAAGGATAAACAAACACCCTGATAAGAATACTGCTCCTAATGCGGTCTGCCACGCATAGCCCATGCCCAGCACTACACCGTAGGTAAAAAAGGCATTTAAGCCCATACCTGGCGCCAATGCCACCGGCAGTCTGGCATAAATACCCATGATAAAGCAGCCTATTGCCGCTGCCAAACAAGTAGCAACGAACACCGCACCTTTGTCCATACCCGCTTCTGCTAATACATTGGGGTTTACAAAGATGATGTAAGCCATCGTCAAAAAGGTCGTAATACCGGCTAGGATTTCCGTTTTGACCGTGGTGTTTTCACCGTTGATCCCAAAATAGCGTTCAATTGCATTCATAAGTGTCGCGCCCAGCTTGCTAGTGAAAGAACAAATTTAGTGGCGCCTAAAATAAAGATGACGTCAGCAAGCAAGTTGCGACGTCATAATCAAAAGGCAGCGGTAACAAAGAGCAATATTTTAGAGAAATTGAGCTACAAATTCAATCATTACCCGTGCCTTACGCGTTTAAAACGAAAATAAGACTGTACTGTCATTCTATTATTGGATAATAGTCGTGTTATAGAATAATCTAGCCTGCAAACCTACCTTATATCGATAAAAATCATAACTCTATCAATAAAACGCTTTTTTTTCGCTTTAAGCTTTCTTGGATTCAACATTGAAGTGCAACGCACCCGAAGCTAGATTTTACCTCAAGAGGCGTTCTAAACCCTAGCACCTTTCTAGGTCGATTATTTAAACTGTCTTCAATCGACTGAACTAAGTGCATGCATAGGTTATCCAGACGCATTGACTTCGGTAGAAACTGACGAATTAACCCATTGGTATTCTCATTCGTTCCACGCTCCCAAGAATGATAAGGCTGAGCAAAGTAAATATCAGCCTTCAACGCTGTTGCCATCGTTTCATGGTCAGCAAACTCTTTACCGTTATCAAAGGTGATACTTAACGCCTGTTCACCTTTTAGCATGCCAATACAAGCTTGTGTGACGGCTACTGCCTTGCGATTGGGTAGCGCTTTGATCTTAGTCTCTCGAGTTGTTCTATCCACTAGAGTGACAAGCACACCTTGATGTCCACGACCAACCACCGTATCCCCTTCATAATCGCCCATACGACTGCGCGCTTCAATGATACTGGGACGGTCATTGATATCACAGCGGTTCGCTATCTTTCCGCGCCTATCATTGCCTTGCAGATACCGTCTCTTATAACGCTTTTGACATCTAAGGGCGCTATGTAAGTTACCCCCTGCCTTTTTGTCAGTATAGATGTGTTGGTATATCGATTCATGGCTTGGGACCTCTTGCCAACCCAGCATCCTCAGTCGCCCTGTGATTTGCTCAGGTGAGTAGTGTTTGCTGAGTAGATGCTCAATATAGCACCAGCCAAAGCGGCTGATCTGTGAGCTATTCACAACTTTGCGCGCGTTTGCCAATCGATGGGCTTGTTTGGGGCGATAACCCCTTTGTCCTATGTTTCGCTTTATCTCTCGACTCACCGTTGATTTATGACAGCCAATAATTCTAGCTATTTCACTGAGACTCTTTTTAGCTTGCAATAGCGCTGATATTTGATATCTTTGCTCTTGGGTAAGATGTGTATAGTGTTTCATAACGTTCTGATATGTAGGAGTTGAAGTTTGAAATGCAACACGGCACATCTTACTCTTCAACTCATTCTTTTAAAACGTTGCACTTCTTATTTGAATCTAGGCTTTTAAAAAAATGACCTTTTCTTCATTTAGCAGTACACTAGTCGGTTGATATAAGTGTACAGAATGCAACGAACGATACTTTGCTGTCCTACATCTTGAGTTGTCAGAGGTCTTATCTGGTCTGCGTGTGACGCTTATGCCAGTTATTGTTAATTACCCGTGAGTCCATTACATGCCTGAATCATTAAATATTATTGACCTTATTACCCAAGCCAGTCTATTGGTACAGATTGTGATGGCGCTATTATTATTAGCGTCTTTGCTCAGTTGGGTGATTATTTTTCGTATGAGTGCACGGCTCGGTACGGCTAGGAACTTTGATCAACAGTTTGAAACGTGGTTTTGGTCGGGTGAAGATTTGGCAAAGTTGTACCAAGGTGTGCAAGGCTCGCCTGAGCGCCAAGGGCTTGAGCAGATATTTTATGTCGGGTTTTCTGAATACTTAAGAATGCACAAAAAACGCCAGCCAAAAGATGACATTATCGATGGGGTTGAGCGTAAGCTGCGGGTCGGTTTAGGACGTCAGCAGCAGTTATTAGAATCTGGGCTCACGACCCTAGCCAGTATCGGCTCAGTCGCACCTTATGTCGGTTTGTTTGGCACAGTATGGGGTATTATGAATGCCTTTTTGGGACTCTCTCAAACGGAACAGGCGACTCTCGCTTCTGTTGCGCCAGGCATCGCGGAAGCACTCATTGCCACGGCGATGGGTTTATTTGCAGCGATTCCTGCTGTGCTCGCGTACAACCACTTTACGGCCAAATCGAGCCGCTTGTACGATTCACGCGCGTTATTCTGCGATGAGATGACAGGGATGCTCCAGCGTGAGACCAGTGCTCAAAGCGTGATAGACAGAGACACTGCCCTTAACAGCAATGCCAGTCAGGTGACAGGGCTATGAAACCAAACCCTTATCGCCGTGAAAAAAAAGCGCTGAATGCGGAGATGAATGTCGTTCCTTATATCGACGTCATGCTGGTGCTACTGGTGATATTTATGGTGACAGCGCCAATGTTGATCACCGGCGTCGATGTCGAGTTGCCAAAAGAGCAAACCAATACCTTGAGTCAAAGTCAACTACCCGTGATTGTCTCTTTAACTGACAGTGGCGAGATTTTTATCAGTTATGAAAACAATGTTGATTTGCCAATTAGTGAGCCCGAGCTGATTAATACCTTGTCTAATCTGCAATCGCAGAGCAGCAATGCAGGTGCGCAGCCTTTACAAGTGATGATCAACGCCGACCAAAACAATCAATATGGCGCCATCATGACTTTGATGGCAAGCTTGCAACAAGCAGGTATCCAAAAGGTGGGATTATTAACGGGCGCCCCCTTACCCACACCTTCATTGTAATCAATTCTATTGTTAGTATCGTTTGTTATAATAAGTGAATAATCTGATGAACCTTGTCTTTCAATACCCTGTCCATGAGTATCACTGCCATGAATAATGCGCCTGTTGTTTATGTGCCGACCCAACCTGAAGGCAATGGGCTGACACTGCCTACGCTGCTCAGCTTGCTTGCACATGGTCTGGTGATTGGCATACTTATTTATACTTATCAACATACAAAAACCGACACTGTGGAAAGCATTGAGACGGTCATGGTATCCCCTGAGCAATTGGCTGAGATGCAAGGGCAAATCCTTGCCAACCGTGCAGCGGCGGCCAGTGCTATGCAAGCTGACAGCGGTGCAAGCAGTGCATCAAACACCCCATCATCAGAAAGTTTTAGCGATAGCACCAGTCAGTCAAACTCTCAGCGCGTACCTGTCTTTACCCGCTCTAACGATCCTGCCAGTCGTCCGATGCTCATGAGTGAAGAGCAGCATCAACGCATACTTGAGCAAAATCAAGAATATGAGCGTAATATGGCTGAATGGGCAGCCAAGCTAGATGAATCGGTGACAGAAGAGCATGGTCAGGTAGAGCAAAACAAAAAAGAACAGCTAATAGAAGAACAAAAACAGCTGGGTGATTTCCGTCATAAACAAAATAACCCGCCTCATATTCCACGCCCGACTGCGACTGATAAAAATTTAAAGATTGACACTGGCAGCTCTGGCAGTGCCAGTAAAAACTTTAGCTTATCAGAAGATGGTGAGTCGACCATATCTGGAAGTATGTCTGGTCAATCTAGTGGTGGTAGTCCTGCCCGTTCTAGCGGTGCTAGCGATAGTGAGATAAAAGCACTAATCAAAAAGAATCTTATATCACCAGAAGGAGCTAAGGGGCAAACTGTCCTAGCAACTCTGACTATTACTGTTGATAGCAGTGGTATTATAACTGGTTACAATGCATCAGGAAGTAACCCAAAATATAATAAAGCACTAGAAGATGCAGCTAGGGTTACTAGGAAATTACCCATTGGTCCTGACGATCCTAAATACCCTACTTTTAGCATAGAATATATTGGAACAACTAAATAAAACTCAGTATATAAAAACCTCATTTCTTAAATTTTAAAAGTATCAAGATTCTTTATTGATTTTAGGAGAATAAATTGTACAAGTATATTTATAAAAAAAAGCTTACAACTCTGTGTATTAGCGCATCATGTTTACTTGCTTCTACTAGTTTGTCTGCCAAAGAAATAGTCGTACTACAGGATAGTTTCGAAATTCCAGTCCAACAAAACCAAGTGGTTTTCGTGCCATTTGCGGGCGATTCTGTATTATCACCGATTATTCTCAATGATTTGAGTAAAACAGAATTAAAGGTGACCAATAAAGATTTACCGCAGCAGCCGCACAGTAGTAGTGAACTTTCTGGCACGCTACCCGTCTGGCAGAGCATGGGTATTCCTTACCTAGTTGTCGGCAATACTCGTAGTAATCGCGGTAAAGTAGTCACCGATTATGAAGTCGTTGATGTCAAATCTGGCCGAGTGATTGAAGGCAAGCAAACCTTAACAGCTGACAATAATAAGGAAAGCCTGCGCTACGCCGGTCACGTCATCGCTGACAAAGTTTATGAGCTGATTACTGGTACGCCAGGTGATTTCTCCGGGCGTATTGCCTACATCGAAGAAGTGGGTACTGGTAAAGACAAAGTATCGCGCTTAAAAGTGATGGATGCTGATGGCGAAAACGCCAAGACCATTACCGAGGTTGCCGGTTCGATATTCTCCCCATCGTGGTCACCAGATGGTAACCGTATCGCCTACTCTGTACAGCGTGATAAGTCATATCCTGTTATCTATGTACAAAACGTGAGTGGCGGCGGAGCTAGTGCATTAACGCCTTTTAAAGGTAGCAATTTAAGTCCCTCGTTTTCACCTGATGGTAGCAAAATACTGTTTTCAAGCAGCTTTGAAGGCAGCGCTGATATTTACGAGATGAATGCCAGCGGTGGTAAACCTAGACGAATTACCAATTGGCCAAGCAGTGAAGTGCAACCAAGCTACGCCCCAGATGGCAAATCTTTTGTGTTCGTCAGCGACCGAGCAGGATTTAATAAACCACAGATTTATCGTTACGAGTTTGGTTCGGGACGTACAACCAAAGTATCCAGTAGCGGTTATGCCACCAGCCCGCAGTTTAGTAGTGATGGCTCACAAATTGCCTTTTTAAGTGGTCGCTCAGCCGCTATTATGAATAGCAGTGGCGCGGTAACCACCAATTTGGGCAATACAGGTATCGATGAAGCGCCAAGCTTTTCACCCAATGGTAAACGCGTGGTTTATGCTTCTACTCAAGGTGGCAAAGGTATCTTGACCATCAAGTCTCTAAATGGTGGTGAGTCATTTGGTAAATCTGGACAAGGCACTATTCGCTCACCAGTCTGGTCATCTAGCCCTAAATAACTTATACAGCTCCCAAGCTTTACGAGTTAATAAAAGCGTAGATAAAAAAAAGCGCCTAATGCATAATTAGGCGCTTTTTTATGTTTGCTAAAAATAGCTGAGTAATTTCTATATTAAGGTCTGCTAAACATTCGACCGTGGCACTGCTGCCTTCTGGTGAATATTCAACAGATCCTAACAGCTTCACTGAAAATTACTGGCTAAAAGATTAAACTGTGTTAATCATCACTTGGATCTCCAGCTGGTGGATTGGCATGCCGCAGCTCTGCCACATCCTCGGCAGTGACGGTATCGGTAAAGCCATTCAAATCGCTGACCACATATTGAGTCACTGCAGCTATCTGCTCATTATTCATCATTCCATGGAATGAGGGCATACCGCGGAAGCCATTAATCAAGATATCAATGATGTAGTACTTCGATTGCATTTTGCTATTATTAGCCAGTGGCGGATAATAACCTGCACCGTAAGCGCCCTCGCCTTTATGCATATGACACGCCGCACAAGAGTCATGATACAGCTTGGCACCATCTGTTGTCACAAAGCCATTGGTTCCTTCAAACTTTGCGTCCCACTTAGCAATACTTGGATCATTGTCCATAGTGGGCAGTGAGCTGTTATCGACGATATTGATAGGAGGTGCTGTAAGCTCTTCACGACTCATATAGACGCCGCCCCAAGCGCCCGTATTACGGCTC
>NZ_AYYA01000085.1:0-62178 GCF_000511065.1 Psychrobacter sp. TB67 | reverse complement strand
CTAGCCACTGTCTCTACATCATCTGACTGTTGACTACAACCTAACAGTGCTGCACTGCTCATCACACTCAGCAACATCACAGTCAGCAGTTTGGGTGTCATGTTTTTCATGACTTTTTTCTTCAAGATTGCCTTCTTCACGATTGCATTGTCCATGATAGCCTCTGAATTTTTATAGTTATCCATATTAACCAAATATTTAACCGAGCATTTTTGCTTTTTGATGTAGGCGCTTTGCGGCATCCATACCAGATAAAATAGCGCCCTCTTGCCACGCTGGAATATGTGAACAATGCTCGCCCGCCAGTACAATACGGTTATCAATGCTACACAAAGTGTCGTAATGCTGACGACGAGTTGATTCATTCCAAATTCCATAACAACCGAGCGTCCACGGGATACGATGCCATACTACTGACGTACCGGCGCGGAACTCTTTTGTATACTGGGGATGAATATACTTACCGTAAGCGAGCGCGACATTGATACGTTCTTGCGGCGTCAAAGTATTAAACTTATAAGATGTCGGGCCGTAACCATAGGCTCCTAGTAGCACTCCAGTACCATCTTTAAACATATTCTGTGAAGGATAGGCAATCTGTGCAATGGGCATATCGGTATAAGTCAATCCACCAAATATCCACTCGTCTTCTTCCCAAAAGCGGCGATTAAACTCTAAGCCAACTTTATAAGAAGTCTCATAAGGTACTGCCGCCATGGCTTCTTTCATCGGTTTTGAGACGTTAATATCCATTTGCGTCAGCACCGTTAGCGGGATATTACACACGCACCAATCGGCACGTATGGTTTTGGTTGCCCCGTCTGGGCTGTTGCTATCGACATAATCGACAGTCACACCGCTTTCATCTTGATGAATTTTGGTTACTTTTGCGTTAAACTCAATCATATCGCGACATTCGCGGGTAAAGGCATCACCGATTTTGCCCATGCCGCCTACTGGCTGAAACATGGTTGGTTGGTGACCATAGGTCATATGATTGCCATAAATATCCGCCCACATGCCTGAATCTAAGATTTCACTGATAGGCAAAGGCTTTGACGGTTTTGCATCAGGCATCAAGCCACCACCGGGAAAGACACTAAAACCGCGATGCTTACTGGTCTCATTACTGGCGCGATAACGATAATCTTTATCGAGCACACCCCAGCCTTTTAAGCCTTCAAGCAGCTTTTCTTTATCCTCAGTATTAACCGAGCGATCAAGACCACCAACGTTAACTGACTTTGACAACAGCTCAGCCACATGGCCTTGAATATCATTTTTTACATCACCCAAACGCTGTGGGACACCATCAAAATGAGTGGTACGGTGCAGATAGGCACGATCATTGGTTTGAATAAAGGGCTGCATCTCGACGCCGAACTGTTTGCAATAATGAAAGACAGCATAGTGATGACTGGGCAGACGCCACGGTCCACCATTAAAATAATTACCCTCTTCAAAATCACAGGTCACTTCTTCGCCACCCAGCTCAGTATATTTGTCCCCGCTGTTGAGTGTCCAGCTACGACCACCACCACGGTTTTGGAACTCAAGTACTTTGACATCGTAGCCCGCTTTTCGTAGCTCATACGCCGCAGTTAACCCACCAAGACCGGCACCAAGAATGACAATACTAGCGCCTGCAGGTGCACCCTTAAGATCCATGGTTTCTTTAAAGCTCGATTCAGAAGCAAACCCAAGGGTCGTCATCGCTTGATACATCGCGGTTGCACCTGCGGTTTTACCGATCATCGAGAGCAGTTGGCGCCGCGTTGGTGATTGAAGCATATCTTTCATAATAATGTCCTTAAAGTAGACGTCGTGTATAACGGCAGGCATTGTTCTTTGGCATTTTGCTTTTATTATCGGCTCAGTTTATATCGAACGTTTGTCTTGCCAAGCCTTAATGCACTCCCGTTTTGACCTTAATTCTCGTACTGTAATCAGCGTCTAATACGCCTTTATAAATTCTTTGTTCGACCATTTATCTAAACATGGTCAAACTAAGCGCGGCGTCTAGAGCGTAAGATGGCGCGGATGATAAATACAATGATAGCAATCGCAACGATAATACCTATTATCGCCAATAAGCCTGCGTACTTAATCAAGAAAGGCTTATCAACGCCAGTATTTGCGATGCGATCAACATCATCAGCACTCACATTACTGCTAGCAAGACCACCAAAATTCACCCGTACGTAGTTGGCAATACCAGCGATTTGCTCACTATTTAACTCGTCTGAAAACCCTGGCATGATAGGCGACGTATTGGTTGCCCCTTCTACCCCATGAAGAATCATATTAACCAGCGCATCGGGCTGGTCACGGCGGATACTGCTCAGGCCAACGATAGGCGCATAGCGAGCATCAGGCTGACCATAACCGTTAACACCATGACAGCTACCACAAGCTGCCAGATATAATGACTCTGGAGCGTTACTGCCATTACCTACTGCCGCTTTTGCCTGTTTCAAATACTCTTTTTGCGCCAGCAAGTCATGCGTGATAGATTCGTTGATTGGCGTTGGCAGACGCGACACATCCACCGCAGACACTTTGTCTTCGGTTTGGACAGCAGGTACGGCTTTTAGATAAGACGCAATGGCGCTTAAGTCTTCATTTTTTAAGTAGCGGGTACTGTGGGCGACCGCTTCACCCATGGGGCCACCAGCGTATGCACGTTGATCAAGCTCGCCTGTACGCAGATAAGTGACGATATCTTGCTCACTCCAGCTACCGATACCGCTTGACTCATCTGGGGTAATATTTGGCGCATGCCAGTTGCCGAGCTGAGCACCAGATAGGTACATACTCTTATCAAAACCCATCGTACTATTACGTGGGGTATGGCAAGTGCCACAGTGCTCTAGATTATTGACCAGATATTCACCGCGTTTTTGGGTCTCGTTCAGTCCTTCGCGCTTTTCAGTAGACGGTACGTTGAGAAAGTTCCAACCCAACATTAAGCTGCGAATATTAAAAGGAAATGGTAGATCCGTTTTTTCTTCGGGGGCTTCGTCAACCGCTGGTACCGTCTGTAAATAAGCAAACAGCGCACTGATGTCTTCCTCTTTCATGCCGCTGTAAGAAGGATATGGCATGGCAGGATAAAGCATATGGTCAGGCGCACGACCTTTTTGCAGCGCATTCTTTAAGTCCGCTTCGGTATAGTCGCCGATACCGTAACGTTTGGATGGGGTGATATTGGTGGAATAGATCTCTCCCATGGGGGTCTCGATTGCCGTCCCGCCGGTATAGTCCTCGCCGTGACAGGCCATACAGTCAGCAGCGCGAGCAATATAAGCACCGCGATTGACAAGCTCACTATTGGCGGGGCTGACATTAGGTAGGCTTGCGTTGGGCAAGCTCGCATTAGGAAGGTTGACACCTTCAGCCATGACGGCGCTGGAGGTGATACCAATGGCTAGCATTGATAACATCACAGAGAGTGGCTTCATAATATCCTCATATAGCTGGCATCTAGGGTGTTTTAATTATTTTTAGCACATAATATCTATTATTTAGCAGTATCCATTCATTGTTTGGCAATATCTAAGTCTTTGCCTATGAGGCATCTATGAAGATTAGTTACCGTAGAATGTCTGCCTTCACCACTAATGTAAAACTATTTTGCTGTTATTGCTTAAATAGTAACTTAACCACCCTATTTTTTTACAAAAATAAAAGATTTTATCATTAGAGGTTGGGTTTTATTATTCAAACCATATATTCATATTATTATTAACAACGATAAAAAATTCCTTTTAAAAACAATTACTAATAAATATCAACTGCTTTATCTGTTTTTTATAATGACGAAATTTTAGTAATAAAACTCAATAATTCTATTTTTTGACTGTTATTTTTAATTTCGAGCGTACATAATAGATACATAGTGCAGAAACCATACTATGTCTACGCTTCACATTATACTGAGGTATATATGAGGTTAGCCGTTGCATAATGCGGTAATTTGTTTATGATGAACGCTGTTTTTAATGCTGGCAATTGTGTCCTGAGATACCATTATGAAATCCTTTGTCATGACCTACATACTCTCGGCAGCGCTACTATTAAGCGCATGCCAATCTTTTCAATTTGTCGAAAACCCCATTCCTGTCAAACCATTACCCGCCAAAAACCTTAGTAAATAATTTTACTAATGGCAATAAAAAAAGCAGCTATCAAATTGATGTCTGCTTTTTTATTTATTAGGGCGTGTCATGATTTTAATAATGGTGATAAAAAGGAGATAACTTTGCAGTCCAAAGAGGAAATAGTGCCGTTAATTTCTGATTATATTGCAAGTCTCAGTTACGACAATTAATCCTTATTTATGCTAATAAAGGCAATCTGACTTTAGCCAACTGCAATGACTGGTCGATGCTTGATAATGGTCTTGGCTAAATGATCACCAAACCAGATAGCCGTATCGATATCACCTTTACCAGGGGTTTCCTCAGGAGGGCCGTCAAGGGATTGCGTCATGAGCCCCAAAAAGCTCGACAGACGATTTAAATCATGCGATTCATGACCTGTCGGCATCAAGGGTAAACCGATCCAATTCATGCCGTGCTGCATGGTATACAAACAGATCTGTTGTAAGACGGCCAATTTATCACCGCTAAGACCGCCCGAATTGGCAAAACCTGCGGCCCACTTACCTTCCCATTTGCGATGGTACCAACGCTGTGAGGTCTCATCCATAAAGGTTTTAAATCCAGCAGTCACGCTACCCATATAGACGGCACTACCAAAAACCAGCAGATCTGCCTGATCCAAAAAATCCCAGTCGACATCATGAACATCGACGGCTCTTGCCTGCGCTTCTGGTAATTGTTGGCGCGCACCTATAACGATCGCTTCGGCCACACGCTTGGTATGACCATAATTGCTATGATAGATGACGGCAATCGATACGCTCGTTGCGTCATCAGTCGCTATGGAGGTTGAAGATGCTGTGGCAGATGTATTCATACAAACTCTAATAATGGCTATAAATAATTAAATAGAAATAAAATGGCTCAAGCGTACTTAGTATTGATCAGCGACTAGCAAATTCATACCAACTCAGTATCTGACTGGGTGGAAGCACGGCGCACAATCACTAGCGCCATCCGTCCCGTCGCTGGTTGCTGCAAATGCGTCTGACGCCGATAAGAGTAATAACGGTCATCGCCGTAACTACAGCCTATAGCAGACTCATTACATAACGTCATACCAGCAGCAGTTAATTGGTCAGCGGCAAGTCTTGGTAAGTTTAGCTTGATGTTATCCGCATTTACTTTGGCATAATTTGCGAGTTTATCAACGGTCTTATGTAAGCACTGAGGATTAACATCCGAATTTTTACTAGTATCAGTATGGCTATCATCACCGGTTTGGTTTGCAGAATCCATCACGTAGCGCGCATCGAAGCGCTCGATATTTGCTGACGTTAATAACTGACTGTCTACGCAACCTGCCAGTAGCTTATCGCGGACTTGACTACCCACTTCATAATTCTGCTGGCTAATACAGACGCCAATCCATGCCATAATTTGCCCTGAGTCGGTAAAGCGCTCAGCAGTTGCTTGGATGACGCCACAAGCCAGCCCTTGCCAACCTGCGTGAATGGCGGCAATTTTACCACTTGCAGGTTGATATAAAACAATAGGCACACAGTCGGCAGTCATTATCGCTAAACCGACACCCTGCTGCTGACTCAGCATAGCATCAGCCGCTAGCGGTTGCATACTTAAGGCAGTGGCGTCGATATGATGAATATCATTGCCATGTACTTGATTGACCCAATGCAATCTTTTGATAGGAGTATTTTGCGCACTCGTTGATGGCAAGCTGTTCAATTTCTCATTAATCGCCGTCAAGAGACGCATGCGATTGTCTAAAACCTTTGCCGCATCATCGTTTACATGCAAGCCCAAATTAAGCGCGCCATAGCTCGCCTGCCCTAGCTCATGCATTTGCTGACTGTTTGTATCAGCTGCACATTTATTACCATTGGCAAGTGCGGCGGTCTGAAAAACCGCCACATCGTCTAGTTGTGCTAGCAATGTCATAGGAAGCTTACTTTTCATGGCGTCTCTACCATCTCTCTCGTCACAGAAATACGTACTTAAGGCCAATTAGTCAAAAGCATTTATTCAGGATCGTAACCATCACCTAACACAGCCATCAACTGCTGCATGTCTTCAGGGATTGGCGTAGTGACTTCGATATCTTCGCCCGTCGTTGGATGAACAAAACCCAAAGTATAAGCATGCAATGCCTGTCTTGGGAAGTTAGTAATCGCTTGACGCTGCGCCTCTGTGAGACCTGCCCGCAGTTGACGACGACCACCATAGACGCGATCGCCGACGATCGGATAGGTAATATGACTCAAATGCACGCGAATCTGGTGGGTACGACCCGTCTCAAGACCCACATCTAGCAGACAGTAATTGTCATTAAGAGCCGTCACATTTAACAAATGCGTGACCGCTTCGCGACCAGCAGTCATGACCGTCATTTTGGTACGCTGATTGCGATGGCGACCAATGGGCGCATCAATACGACGATGACGCAGCAGACTTGCCGCATCGCCAGCGACGACACACTGGTAATGACGATAGACAGACTTGTCTTTCAGTTGCTCCATCAATGCCAATTGCGCAGGTTTGGTCTTGCCAATAAGCAACAATCCAGAAGTGTCTTTGTCAATACGATGCACCAGACCGGCACGCGGAAGATGGTGCTGCTGCGGATAGTGATACAGCAACGCATTGACCAAAGTACCTGTCTGATTGCCAGCACCAGGATGAACCACCATACCGACGGGCTTATTAATCACCAAGACATCATCGTCTTCATAGACCACATCGATATCGATATCTTCTGGTTGATCTTCCCCATGCGGCTGCAGCGTCGTTGACAGATGTATCACATCTCCCGCTTTGACCCGAATCTTGGGCTTTTGCACGCTATCGTTATAGAGTAAGCTGCCGTCGCTGATCCAGCCTTGCAACTGCGCACGCGAAAAGTCGGTAAACACCAGTGATGCCAATTTATCGATACGGAGACCTGCTTGTTCTTCGGTGACGGCATAGGTTACATCGATAACGACGGGTACCGCTTGCCCTGCAGTCGACGCTTCATAATCAGCATCATCATCGTCGTCACTGTCATCAATACCTTCGTCAGCCTCATCCGTTTCATAGTCCTCAATCATCTCGTCATCGAGTCTATCACTATCTTTTGAGACACTGCCTTCTGAAACAGTACCTTCTGACGCTTGTGACAGGGTATCGTCTGCGATGAAACCATCGGATACCGTCTCTGCGTTTATGCGGTCATCAGTTTCTAGCGGCTTAGCATCTGATGATTCGTTATTTTTTAAAACTTTATTTGACATGGAAGGCTCTTGCGCTGATAAATCAGTATCTAGCGATTGATTCGGTGGTAAATGGGTGGTCATAGTATTATTATTCATAACAGATTTAGACATAAAAATGCCTGACATAATTTTATAAAGTACTTATAGCAATGCACTTCTTATAGTAATAAAGCACTTATAATAAACCACTTTATAAGAAAAATTTATAGGCAAATATAGTGCGCTATAACAAAAACAACGCCTCGCATTGACCATCAAAACCTATCTTGGTCAAAAAATCAGCGGCAGTAGTGCCATAGTGTAGCATGCCAAGTGCTCAAGCCCTATAGAAGCTGCGCGTTATCTGTCATTTTATCCCTATCATTTGATCGCTAAATCATCGACAATTAACTCTCTAAAATATGACGTTGCTGTAATTTACTGTATATTTGTCGATGTCAGCGCCATTCGATATCGCTCGTTGCGACGGCTCATGCTAAACTGCAAAGCTGAAACGTAATAGACAGAGATGTTCAGGATATATCCGCTGGTAGGGCCTTGAATACACTAAGATAAATACGGAAGGCCTTCTGCCATTCAAAGCGCTCTAGATAGATGAACAGCAAAATAGATAACGAAAAAATAGACGAAGCCGCGGTTATTCTATAAAGTAAGCTCTATTTTGCTGTATGCTATGGCACGGTATTTTTAAAAATGTACTTTTAAACTGGTACTATTAAATAAGCCATTGCAAAAACTGTATTTGATAAAAATTATGTTGATTACGAGTCGGCTTACCTATTAGCATACTCAATAATAAACCGTTAACTGGTGCGTTACGCATCGTTTTTATTATTAACCTTATATATAGCATGATAGCGCCGCTGCTATTATGCGTCTTGTGTCGGAGAAGAAGTATGCACGCTGTTGGCAATACGTTTATCAAACTGTCCTCAATCACCCTGCTTGCGCTAAGTGTCAACTTGGTGGGTTGTCAGACTTTTAAGAACCTGACCAATAAAAACGTCGATGCAGTCGAAACCGCCGAGAAGTCAGAGCAAGGCTACTATAACGATGCCATCGCTCAGATTGACAAAGCTCGTTATACCCAAGCGATTGAAGACTTGACCAATCTGCGTACTTTTTATCCTACCGGACAGTATGCTGAACAAGCGCTGCTCGATATGATGTATGCCCAATATGAAAGCGGTAAGTTTGAGTTGGCAGCAGCCAGCGCTGATCAGTTTATTGGTCTCTACCCTTCTAATCCGCAAGTCAGCTACGCCTATTACGTGCGCGGTGTGGCCAATATGCAGGGCTCATCTGAAGGCCTTAAATTGTTTAAGCTGAATCAAGCTGAGCGTGATACTGCCTATCTGCGTATCGCCTTTGCCAACTTTCAAGAGCTTATTAATAAGTACCCCAATAGCCCTTATACGCCAGATGCTGCACAGCGTATGACCTTTATTTACAATCAGTTTGCTGAAAGTGAGCTGAGTGCGGCCAGTTGGTATATTGAGCGTGAAGCTTATGTCGCGGCTATCAACCGTGCCAAATGGGTCTTTCAATACTATCCACTGAGCGAGTCTGTACCCGAAGCCATCGCCATTCTCGCCTACAGCCATGAAAAGCTAGGGCTAACCGACTTGGCCAAAGAGTACAAAACCCTATTACAAATCAACTATCCAAATTGGCTAACCAGTGATGGACGCGTCAAGCTCAATACCAAGCGTGACCGCACTTGGTTTAACAAGCTGACCTTTGGTAAGCTTGGCCGTTCGGGTATCAAAGACAGCTCAGTCTCTCAAGGTAACTACACTGGCGCAACCAAAACCCAAGTCGTTCGTAACGCCAATCAGTTGCGATTGCCAAATGACAATGCAACTAACGCCAATGCTGCTAACGCTAATGCACCACTAAATACCTCTCCAACGAACCGTATTGGTGGTATCAATGTCGGCTTAGGTCTGCCTGAGGCGTCCTCTGAACGCGTTACCAACCAAGCCAGCACTGGCTCTACCGCTAGAGAAGCGAATGTTGATCCGCAGAACATCAACCCAACGCGCCGTACCACGCTATCTGATGAGAATAATAGCGATAGTATTCGTCTAACACCAATGGACAATGATATAGTCATAGAAGAAGCTGAATAGTTAGCGTTCATAGCCTTACACTGAAGTGATATAGCTAATCTGTAGTTATTTAAAAAGGCCAACTGATAGTTGGCCTTTTTTTGTTCATACTGATACTGAACAATATCTTTATAGATTTTATGTTTTTAATATCGATAATTGTTCATCATTAGTATCAATGCTACTGTAACACACCCGAGTTTGCAGTTACGGGAAAACTGCTTATGCCTTCGCAAACCACCCTTCTCTAACAACTCACCATAAACGTAGCAGAATTAAGCCCCTCATTATTTAACGCCATTGCCTTTTAAAAGTAGACCGGCCCCCGATAATTATCGAGGGCCAGTCAAATATTTAGGCAGGTATTAATGTATTAGTCTTCTAGTGCTTCCATAGCGTGTTGACCTACTTCTGTGTGATGCAGTACTTTGCCAAAGGGTACGGTAGTATCTCCCGGGCCTTGGGTAAATACCAGTACCGGTGTATTGGTATGGGTGCCGGTGGCCCAGACTACGTTTTGCTGTTCAGCCACTTCGCGAGCCAGCAGGTTTTGACGATTGTCGTCAGTTTGGTAAGCGAAAAAGGCACCGTTAACGTCCATTTTTGGAACGGTTTTGGTGCTTAGATAAGGATGACCTTCGGTGTAAAGAGGATTGTCCTCGGTTGCGAGTACGCGCGCAGCTTGAGCTTCTGTAATGTCAAAGCCAGTTTCAGAATTTACAATGCGAGCTAAGCTGGCAGGTGTTTGCTGGTCTGCTTCTAGTGCATCGAACTGGCTGTAAAATATGTCGCCGTAGGAGGATTTTTGCTCGTAGAGTGTATCGAGGGTCGCTACGTCGCCGAAGTTGAAGAGCGGTTGGAACTGTTGCTCTTTGAAAACGTTGCCTGGTAGGTCACGTCCGTGGGGTAGATCATTAGCAGAATAGCTGAAGCCAAAGCCACCTGTTTCGTGATCGGCGGTTACCACAATCAGGGTATCGTCACGGCCTTCTGCCCAATCCAATACATAATTAAGTGTTTCGTTCAACCGCAGCATTTCGTGCAGCATAGTGCCAGTGTCGTTGTAGTGCCCTGCCCAATCTATTTGCCCAGCTTCAATCATCAGGAAAAATCCTTCGTCGTTTTTGGACAACGAATTAATCGCTTTTTCTGACATTTCTTTTAGCGTTGGTATGGTGCGGGCGGGGTCATTCTTAGTTTGGTGCTCGGTAATACCGTTTGGCAACGATGAATAAGCAAATAAGCCAAGTATTTTACCGTCGGCCTTTTCCATCTGTGAGCGGTTGAACGCTAAATCATAGTTCTTCTGCTGTGCTTCAGCGATCAAGTTTCGGTTGTCTTTACGCTTAGATTTGATAACGACGCTACCTTCGGACAGCACTTCCAATTCTTGGCGGACAGCTGATTGCTCATCATTGACGGACTCAGGAATCCAGTAACGCAGACCACCGGACAACATGACATCTACGTTATTGTTCAGCAGGTCTTCAGCAATTTCATTTTCTAAGCTGCGATGGCTCTGGTGCGCGGCAAAGCCAGCTGGGGTTGCATGGGTAATGCGGGTATCGGACACCAGCCCGGTGGATTTGCCTAGTTTTTTGGCCTTTTCCAGTATACTTTCTGCGCTGTTACCGTCTTTATCCGTGCCAACCATCTCAGCACCAGCTAGCTTACCGGTTGCCAGTTGTGTAGCGGAAGCGGCAGAATCGACCACTAGGTTGTTGTTGGCGTGGGTCATGGAAATACCCATACGGCCGTTAGCAGCGATCCGGTCAAAGGCTGTTGTGCCGTCGGTGATTACCGAGTTTGGCGCTTGCTTGGCGTACGCCAATAGTAGACCAACTTGTTGTGGCCCCATACCGTCGCCAATGATCATAATGACGTTTTTGGCTTTTTCCGGCGTGGATTGTACTGCTTGCGGCGCAGATTGCATTGTTGTACACGCTGTCAGCATCAGGTAGGTTGTGACCATTCCTGCTGCTACTGTGGCTTTACGGACGTTCATAATAAAATCCTATTACGGTTGGTGTTTTCATGGCTATTTGGGTGCGACTATCGCCACCTCAGCTGTCGTCCAGATGTTTGCCTAGAGTGATATGGTGTAGCTCTCGTTCGTCAGCGGAGCCGATTATTTGACTGCTCTCTACCTCCAGCAGAATTAATAGACATGGCTTTTTTACGCAAACCTTCGTGAAGTACGCGCACTCCATGGCTCATTGAACTCATACCGTTTTCTTAATAACTTCCCTATTAAAATGAATCTTCATTGCAGTGAGGAAGCATTCAAACGAATACACTAACACAATTCCGTAACAATATTTCACCGAGTTTAATGACAAATTATCAGTAACTTGGCTTAATCGAAATGCCAGTATACATTTACAAAGGGCTTAAAAGTCATAACAGACTACAGTGATATTTTATTGAGAAATCAAACGAATTATACTAACGGTTTCTCATCTATTTGAAACTATTTTAGGTATTGGTAGCCCTATTTATGAATTGTATGTAGACCTTGTGGTAAAATATTTGTCCTTATGAGTATCCCAAACCATATTCTCGAACAATTAAATAGCCAAGCTGACTTAATCAGTATTATTGGGCGTCACACGACGCTCAAACGTGCTGGTAGTGAGTTTAAAGGCTGTTGCCCGTTTCATGGTGAAAAATCACCGTCTTTTTACGTCAATCCACAAAAAAATATCTATCACTGCTTTGGTTGTAGTGTCGGTGGCAATGCCATCAGTTTTTTACGTGATTATGAAAACCTAACGTTCATCGAAGCGGTCAATGAGCTGTCAAAACAAACGGGCATCGAAGTCCCAAAAGAAGAACAGCAAAACGTTAGTTATCAGCGTACTAAAAAACAAGCTGCTATAAAACCCGCCTCGCGTGCACCCGCTGCTGAAACTGCAAAATTTCAGCCAGCAGTGGATAACCAATTACCAGCAAGCATAGCAACCGATTCTCAGCAGAAAAACTATACAGATCAGCCCACTTATAATGACCATAATAATCATGATAGTAGCTACGATCATAACTATGAAAACAGCTACGACAGCTATCCACCGCTAGACGCTTACGATTCAGCGCCTTATCCAATGGATTCTTATCCTGCCGACTATCAAGATGCAACTAACAATGGCGCTCCACCTGCATGGTTGACCGATACCAATGCTGGCGCAGGCTCACATAGTGACAATAGTGTCTCAGATAAAGACGGCAATCTATACGATTTACTGGAACAAATTCAGCAATTCTATCAACACAACCTCACTATCCATCCGCATGCCAAGCATTATTTCTTATCGCGTGGCATTACTGAAGATATCTTTGAGACTTTTGGTCTCGGTTATGCACCCTTCGGTTGGCAGCATCTTGAGCATCAATTCCCGCAAGATATTGAAGGTCTAAAAGCGCTTGGTTTAGTGCGCCAATCAGAATCTGGGCGCGATTACGACTTGCTTCGCGATCGGGTGATTTTTCCGATTCGTGACAATCAAGGTCGCACCATTGGCTTTGGTGGTCGCGCGCTCGATGATGACGTGAAGCCCAAATATATCAACTCCTCTGACTCGCCCGTTTTTCATAAGCAGCATGTGCTGTACGGCTATTATGAATCACGCCAGCAACGTGCGGATAGTTGGCTGGTGGTCGAAGGTTATATGGATGTAATTGCCCTTTACCAATCCGGTATCTATGGCGCGATTGCCTCTATGGGTACGGCGATTAATGAGAGTCAAATCTCGCGATTATTAACGCTAAATCCTACCCTGACATTAAGCTTCGATGGTGATAGTGCAGGACAAAAAGCGGCTTGGCGAACGCTAGAAGTTGCTCTGCCTGTACTGGCTGATGATAAAGAGCTACGGTTTTTGACACTGCCCAACAATCATGACCCTGACACCTTTATCAAGAGTCAAGGCGGTGACGCTATGCGAGAGCAAATCAAAAATGCCATGCCGCTGTCACAGTATATTTTTGCCTACTTAAGCGAGCGCTATGATTTGACCTTGGTAGAAGGCAAAGCCAAACTGATGTCACAGGTACGTTCACTAACCATGGCGCTTCCCAAAGGCAGTAGCTTTCGTTACCTACTAAATAATGATATCTATCAAAAGCTAGGTGGTAAGCGTAGCCAAAACAAAGAAGCAAGGGACGCGCTGCTAGATTTCGATGGTGATATGACCATCAGCCAGCAATTGCAGCTTTGTTTTTTATTCCAGCCGCGTGCACTGCTTGAAGATCCTATTGAGTCGATCTGGCAACAGGCCGGTATCAACCGCATCAACCTGCCAGCTCATATCAAGGAAAAAGCCTCGCCTGATATCTTGCGTGCACTTGCTTGGGAAGACTTGCAAGATGATGCCCTGCTCGATATCGTCAGCACTATCAAGCGCTGCCTCAATTATTTACCGCAGGACGCCAACGCCGCTGCGCACTTTATCCTGTCGAACGTCAAACCGATTACCCAAGAGATGCTGAGTCGTAACTGGGGCGGCTTTTATAAAACCCTAACGACAAGAAATATTTTGAGCCTTGATGAGCTGATTGAAAACTTGGTCAGTCAGCTTCTCGAACGCAATATGAAGAAAAAGATACAAGAGCTGATAAAAAACCCCGATCATATTAAGCTGGCGATTGTCCGTAAGCAGACACAGCTATTGAACGATTGGCTACGTGCTCAGCAAGCCGAACAATCGGCGCAGATGGTCACCGTGCAGTCTTAATATCTGATGTTATTTTTGGTTTATAAATTGGCAGCCCTTTAAAAGTATGGTGGTTGCCCCCACTACTAGTGATTATGGCCAATCGCTCAAGCCATCTTTATCATTCATTATACGAACAATAAACCATTATACGAATCGAAAATAATGAGTAAATATGATAGAGAGCATGCACTACCTCGTGCTTGACTACACTGGTCTGTGTTAAACTGTGTCGCTAACTATTTATAGCATGGCTTACGAAATGACTATAAGCGTGCATCGTTAAGCACAAATTTTTAGTATTACTTTTAACAATTATTATTTTTGATATATTTTTAACAGTTTTTTAGCTCCGTTATTGTAGTGTTTTGAGCCTTTATTCATATCCACTCATTTTTGATATTGTTGACTGTCCCTACGCCTTATTTTGATTAATCGATTGATTAGATCAACGCACCGAGCGAGCGCTAGCGAGTCACCCTATAAAAATGTCCGATGCAAGTAAGCGAGTATTTATGAACGATAAGTCAGTTTCTAAGTCCACCTCTCAACTGGCCACCTTAATCCAAATGGGTAAAGAGCAAGGGTACCTTACCTATGCCGAGGTGAATGACCAACTACCCGACTCTATTACCGAAAGTGACCAGATCGAAGACATCGTGCAAATGCTGACCGACGTTGGCATTAAAATCTTTGAGTCTGCCCCAGATGCCGATGACATCTTGATGAACGATGATTCAAGTGATGATGACATGGCAGCGGATGAGGCAGCGGCAGTGCTTGCCTCTGTTGAGACAGAGCCTGGTCGCACCACTGACCCTGTGCGTATGTATATGCGTGAGATGGGTACGGTTGACCTCTTAACCCGTGAAGGCGAGATTGCTATTGCCAAGCGTATCGAAGAAGGTATTCGTGACGTCCAGCATGCGATGTCATACTGGCCGGGCACGGTACAATTCGTCCTTGATGAATATCAAAAAGTGCAAGATGGCGACAAAAAACTCTCTGATGTCATCACCGGCTTTTTGGATCCTGAGACCGAAGAAGACAAAATAGCGGCTCAAGAAGCCAAAGAAGCGGCGAAAGAAGAGCGCGAGCGCATCAAAGAAGAAAAAGAAAACCCGCCTGTTATCAAGCCAAAAGCCAATGCGAAAGACGATCTCGATGATGACGACGCTGATGATATTGATGACGCTGAGGAAGAGGAAGAAGAAACGGGCGGCATCGATCCAGAAGAAGTACGCTTGCGTCTAGAAGAGATCGAAAACCTATTTATTAAAGCAAAACAGGCCTTGCTCGACTATGGTCGTGGTAGCGCACAAGCCGACGAAGCCTATGCACAATTGGCAGAACGCTTTATGATGCTCAAGCTCAACAATCGCTTGTCAGACCAAGTCATGGCTATCATGCATGACGTGTATGATGATGTGCGTAAGCAAGAACGTCAAATCATGCGTTTGGTGATTCGCCGTGGTCGTATGCCGCGTGATGAGTTTCGCAAGACCTTCCCTAGTAACGAAACCAACGTTGATTGGCTCATTGAGCGCCTAAAAGGCAAGCCCGCTTTTGCTGGTACGCTAGAAAAAGTCACCGATGACGTGATTTTGCTACAACGTAAAATTCGTGATTACGAGCAGCAGCTCGACATGAAAATCCACGATATGAAAGACGTCGCCCGTCGTATGGCAGTCGGTGAAGCAAAAGCTCGCCGTGCTAAAAAAGAGATGGTCGAAGCCAACCTACGTCTGGTTATCTCTATCGCTAAAAAATACACCAACCGTGGTCTCCAGTTCTTGGATCTTATTCAAGAAGGTAACATCGGTCTGATGAAAGCAGTCGATAAATTTGAATACCGTCGTGGTTATAAGTTCTCGACCTATGCCACTTGGTGGATTCGTCAGGCGATTACCCGCTCTATCGCGGATCAGGCGCGTACCATCCGTATCCCTGTGCATATGATTGAGACCATTAACAAAATCAACCGTGTCTCACGTCAATTGCTACAAGAGATGGGACGCGAGCCAACGCCTGAGGAATTAGGCGAACGCTTAGAGATGGACGAAGTCAAAGTCCGTAAAGTGCTAAAAATCGCCAAAGAGCCTATCTCTATGGAGACGCCTATCGGTGATGACGAAGACTCACATCTAGGCGATTTCATCGAAGATGGTACGATTTCAAGTCCTGTTGATGATGCAACCGCGGCTGGTCTGCGTGAAGCCACTCGTGACGTATTGGGTAATCTGACTGAGCGTGAAGCACGTGTCCTAAAAATGCGTTTCGGTATCGATATGCCAACGGATCATACGTTAGAAGAAGTTGGTAAGCAGTTCGATGTGACGCGTGAGCGTATTCGTCAGATTGAAGCAAAAGCCCTACGTAAATTGCGTCATCCATCACGTTCAGAGCACCTACGCTCTTTCCTTGAAAATGACTAATTTATCTAGGTACAAAATGCTGAACACGATATAAGCATTCTTAAAATCAAATCAAAAAAGCTGAGCATGACTCAGCTTTTTTGTGTCTACAAGATAGTCATTTATGGTATTGCTAGCTTATTTTAACAATAGCAGTGCTCTTTTTCAGCGCTACTAATTTGCTTCAATACGTATCAGTGCCCTTGAATAATGGGTCAAGTGCCATTATAAATAGCCAGTATGTAAGCGACATTCTCAAATAACGATAAGGATACGATGATGAGCGATAACAACAACCCAAAAAGAGACGTCAAAGTGACCGAGTTAGTCGCCAATGACGGTATTTTGAAAGGCAAAAAAACCGACGTGCAAAATCCTGAGCTTTGGGAGTTCCCAATGAACTACCCACTGAGCATCATCGGTCATGAAGGCGAGCATGAGAATTTGCTGAATGAAGTGAAGCTCATCCTCGGTAGCCAGTTCCCAGAGTTTGATTTGGCGTCTATGGAAGTCAAACCGTCAAAAACAGGACGTTTTCATTCGGTACGTGCCAATCTGTACTTAACCACTGTTGAACAAGTAAATACGCTTTATGCCTCACTAGACGATGCCAAAACGGTACGCTTGGTTGTATAAACAGGGAATGGGTGTTTAGAAAAAAACAACCCTTTTTAGGTCTAAATCGTCACTCATATGGGTGGCGATTTTTTGTTGTCTGCGGTACAATCTGCATCCGAATTATTACGGTGATGACCACAACTATCACTCGACCCTTTAGCAAATAATAAAAAGCAAACGACCATCCATTTTTACAAAAAATTTATTATTTGTGTCATTCGCACCTAACCCTTGCCCCGTCGTCCTTTGCCAAAATTTGGACGCGCTTTCACCCCTTAGCAACATAGTTTGCTACTAAAATCAATATAGTATTTTCAAAATTTTCCCGCTATATTGTGCCTACCTACTAATAAAGACGCTACATGTAGTGCTCAATGATTTTTATCATTATTTCGAGCAGCTGGATGCTTTTGCCATAAAAAAGCACCGCTAAGCTATTGATTATTAGTAGTTTGATTATTAATTTAATAATAAACGTTTCGCGGACTTAACCGCTTAGCGAATAATATAAGCAATCATCTAAGAGGCTAGCATGACACATATCGACAAAATCCAAGTGACCAAACGTGACGGACGTTTAGAGCCTATTGATTTAGACAAAATTCACAAGGTTATTGCCTGGGCAGCGGACGATTTGGATAACGTGTCTGTGTCACAAGTAGAGCTAAAGTCGCACATTCAGTTTTATGAAGGTATCAAAACTCGTGATATTCACGAGACCATCATCAAGTCTGCCGCTGACCTTATCTCTGAAACCACGCCTGACTATCAGTATTTAGCCGCGCGCTTGGCCATCTTTCATCTGCGTAAGATTGCTTATAATAAATTCACTCCGCCGCACCTATATGACCATGTCAAAAAACTGACTGACGCTGGCAAATATGATCAACATATCCTAGCTGACTATAGCCGTGCTGAATTTGATGAATTAGAAGAATACCTCGACCACTGGCGCGATATGAATTTGGCTTATGCTGCTGTTGAGCAAATGGCGGGTAAATACCTCGTGCAAGATCGCGTCAGCAAAACCGTTTATGAGAGCCCGCAGTTCTTATATATGCTGGTCGGTATGTGTCTGTTCGCCAATTACGACAGAGCTGAGCGCATGAGCTATGTGAAGCGCTTCTATGATGCGACTTCAGAGTTCAAAATTTCGCTACCGACGCCAATCATGTCAGGTGTGCGTACGCCATCACGCCAGTTTAGCTCGTGTGTACTGATCGAATGTGGTGATAGCCTAGATTCAATCAACGCGACCACTAGCGCCATCGTACGCTATGTATCGCAGCGCGCTGGTATCGGCATCAACGCTGGTCGTATTCGCGCCCTTGGTAGCCCTATCCGTGGCGGTGAAGCCCAGCATACTGGCTGTATCCCATTCTATAAACTGTTTCAGACAGCTGTTAAATGCTGCTCACAAGGCGGCGTCCGTGGCGGTGCAGCGACGTTGTTCTATCCATTATGGCATTTAGAAGTTGAGTCATTACTGGTACTCAAAAACAACCGCGGTGTCGAAGACAACCGTGTTCGTCATATGGATTATGGCGTTCAGTTAAACAAAACGATGTATACCCGCCTCATCAAAGGTCAAGATATCTCGCTATTCTCACCGGGTGATACCCCTGGCTTGTATGATGCCTTCTTTGAAGATCAAGACAAATTCGAAGAGTTATACACCAAGTACGAGAATGACCCAAGCATTCGTAGCCGTCAAATCCCAGCGGCAGATTTGTTTAGCCTAATGATGCAAGAGCGCGCCAGTACGGGTCGTATCTATATCCAAAACGTCGACCATTGCAACACTCATAGCCCGTTTGATCCGACGGTCGCTCCGATTCGTCAGTCAAACCTATGCATGGAAATCGCCCTACCGACTAAACCACTTGATAACATTAATGACGAAGAAGGCGAAATCGCGCTTTGTACGCTATCAGCAGTTAACTTGGGTAAAGTTGAAAACGTCAGCGATATCGAAGAGCCAGCCGAGCTCATCGTCCGTGCGCTTGATGCCCTGCTCGACTATCAAGACTATCCAGTCAAAGCTGCGCAAAATGGCAGTATGCGTCGACGTACGCTAGGTGTGGGCGTGATTAACTATGCGTATTACTTAGCGAAGAATGGCGTGCGCTATTCAGACGGCAGCGCGCATGGTCTGACCCATCAAACCTTTGAAGCATTGCAATTCTATCTCTTAAAAGCCTCAAACAAATTGGCAAAAGAGCAAGGCGCGTGCCCTGCGTTCAATGAGACAACTTACTCGCAAGGTATCTTGCCGATTGATACGTACAAAGCCGACTTGGATAAAATCTGCCAAGAGCCGCTACATCTCGATTGGGAAACGCTACGCACTGAAATCACCACTCACGGTCTGCGCAACTCTACCCTAACCGCCTTGATGCCGTCTGAGACTTCTAGTCAGATTGCCAACGCGACCAATGGTATCGAGCCACCACGCGGTCTGGTCTCTATCAAAGCGTCAAAGGACGGTATCCTCAAGCAAGTCGTGCCTGAGATTGCTACCCTAAAAGATCAGTACGAGCTACTATGGCAAATGCCGAACAATGACGGTTATTTAAAGCTCGTCGCTATCATGCAAAAGTTCGTCGATCAAAGCATCTCTGCCAATACTAACTACGATCCGGTTCGTTATGAAGGTGGCCGTGTACCGATGAAGATATTGCTTAAAGATCTGCTCAACGCTTATAAGCTTGGCGTGAAGACGTTGTACTACCATAACACGCGTGATGGTGCGAACGATGCGCAAGCGGATATGGAAGATGATTGTGCTGGCGGTGCGTGTAAGATTTAAGTTTTCAGGAAAAACTCTTTAAATAGAATTTCTGATGGATGGCGGGTTTGGCTTTTGAAGCTGATCCTGCTAGTCGCTTGTATGAGCTTTTTGTCACCAGCGTGCAAATTAGCATACGTCTTAACTACTGTAATTCGATATCTTATAATCCATAAAACTGACTTGGTTCCAAAAAATGCCTATTGAGCTAAATGAAGTACTTAAAAATCCAGCTACTTTATCAATCTTAGGGGCTATAGGCGCATTCGTACTTTCTACTTTTCTAGCACCGAGGCTAGGAGAAGTTATCAAAGCTTTAGCTGCTTTTATTTTTTTTAATATTAAGCATTGGAGTGCTTTTATATTATTGGGTGTTATTTTTCATTTTACTCTAAATACTTCAGTTTTTATAAATATTTTCTTAACCATAACTGTTGTAACTATAATATCAGTATTTATAACGTTTAAAGATTTTTCAAACAAACCAACTTTGTTGTACCTTGGATCGTATTACAATAATGACAATAGCTACCTTGATAAGAATATTAAGACGGAAAAAATAGATAGTATAGTTGATCAGGAAATAGATAATTTTAAGAAACATAGTTACCTAATAAAAATGAGGATAATAAAAATTAAGAGTATGGACATTCCAAGGTTCTATACTTTGATGAAAAGCTATAAAAGCTTGAATTCCTTATTCAAAAAACTTGTAACTAAAAATGTAATATTTGGTTTTTCTTTTTTTCCTGATTCAGAATCTGATTCTATACATTACAAGAGCTACTTGAATACCAACAAACATAAGACTTCCCTCGTGTTTCAAGAAAACTTAGAAGCTATACAGGACATACTTGAGTTTGAGAACTTAAACCAGAGAGTAAAAATAAGTCTTAGTATAAAAGTGAACTTCTTATTCATATCTCAGTCTTTTAACGATATGTTTATAGCATATGATGATTCAAAAAGCCTAAAATACTCTCTAGATGATAACTTGAAAATTCTTAATAGTGTTAAGGAGGAAATGAAAACTCACAAAATATCATCAGTAAAAACTACTAGTTTTGTAAATATTTTTGAAGTTTCCTACCATAGATATTATGCAATGCTTATGTTTATGCAGAAAAATAATGAAGAAGGAATTAAACAAATATTTAATTGCATTAGACTAAATTCATATTTTCCTTATGATAACTATAATGACTTTAAAAGACATTTTGCCACGAGATATTATCTAGAAATACTACCTTTATTATTATCAGACGAAGAAAATGAAGAATCTAATTTTTACGTAGAAGTGATGTCGACTTACGATATACTATTATCAAGAATTGAAGATAATGTCATACTATTCACTATTGATATTTTTAAGGAATTCTTAGAAATCAAAGATTTGAGCGAAGCGCATATCGAACTAATCGAACTAAAGCTAGAAGAATTGGATGATAATGTAGCCAACTTACTTTTTAAATCTGAAGTATTAAAGTTTCTACCGCAAGGTACGGAACAAGTCATGAACATATATGTTGATAGAATCGAAGCATGTATCACAGCTTTACAAAAGATTATTGAAATTGACCCGTCATTTCCGTTAATTCATCAAAAAATTGGGTTTCTGAAATTTATGTACTCCCTATCAAAAGATGATGAAAGCTTAGTCCAAGAAGCGACTCATTCTTTGAAAATTGGATTTGACGAGATTAGAAACTTAGGTGTGAGTCTAGTTAATGATAGTAAAGACCTCAATTATGAAATAGACGAAGCAAGCGCTTCATGGTTGCACAATAATACAGCTCATAATTAACTGTTGTATGAAAAACAAGCGTAGGTTGGGTGGAGCTTGCGACACCCAACAATTTTAATTGAATAATTCGTTGGGTCTCGTGCCTCGACACCAACCTACTCTAAAGCATAGAAAGTTGTAGGGTGCGCCCAGCGCACCGATGATATGGAAATCATGTTTAAAGGTGCGCGAGGCGCACCCTACAAATTACGTCCAATCAGAAGAGTCATTAAGAAAAAAGAAAGACGTCCTAACAAGGTCGTTTAGCCCCGACTATAGCGGTATCCCGCTGACGACGATGGCGATGCAGTCCGTGGCTGAATGTAGTATCGAGACAACAGGAATGCGGTCAGACACGATAGACTGCACGCCAGCGGCTAGGCAGATACAAGCGGTAGGCGGGATTGGCTACTAAAATATTTAAAATTAATACAGTAACAAATAAGACCTAATTTTCGTGCTAATATTAGCCCTATATTTAGAGCGTAATTTTAGTGGAGAATGAATCATGCAACCCATATTTGCCACACAGACAGCCAGTATCTCAGAGCTAAAGACCAATCCTTCGGCACTGATTAAACAGTCGGACGGTGAATCAATTGCTATCTTAAACCACAATAAACCCGTGGCTTATTTAGTTTCAACCGATATGTATGAGCGCATGATGGAAGCGATGGACGATATGGCATTGAGTCAAACCGTTAGCGCACGGATGAATGACGGGCAAACACCTATCAAGGTCACATTGGATGACTTATAGTCTTGAGTTTCATCCCTTAGCATTAAAAGAATGGAAAAAGTTAGCGCCCAGTATTCAGCAGCAGTTTAAGAAAAAATTACAGCAGCGATTATCAAACCCTCGTGTGCCTGCGTCGAAACTTTCAGGACATACGGACGCCTATAAAATCAAACTACGCACCATCGGCTATCGTTTGGTATATATCGTCAAAGATGATGTCGTCGTTGTATACGTGCTAGCAGTAGGCAAAAGAGAAAATAACAAAGTATATGACGCGCTTGCGACACGCCAGCCGTAATCGACACACAGACAGAATAAAATGACGGAGGTCATAGACGTGCAATATACCGCAATCATCAAAGACGGTGGTTTGTTTATCCCTAACGTATTTTCAGACCTAAACGATGGCGGCTCGCATATCGTACAAGTAGAAGTAGACATCGAGGAAGTTCGTCAGCAATTAAGCGAAGGCGCTGTATCAACACTAGAAACACCAAAGAAAGACACCGCAAAAGCATCAAAAAAACCAGCTAAGAGAATAACCAAAAAAGACGCACAGAAAGAAATACAGCAACTGTCAGATGATGAAGGCTTGAGTGCGCTGCGCAAAAGCGCAATCGATGAATTGGAAGCATTGGATGATGTGGAGCTGAGCGAGATATTTAAAGCGTATATGAATGATGGACAGACGTCAGAACAGATATCGTTAGAGAACTTGTAATCCAATCCAAGCAAACCCAGTCAAATCCATATAAATTAATAACCGTATCACTTATAAAGGCAGTCCCATGACTTATTCGATTTTTTCCCAAACACCAAATGACGCCATGAAAGAGCCGATGTTCTTTGGTCAGCCAGTCAATATTGCCCGCTACGACCAACAAAAGCACCCCATCTTTGAGCAATTAATTGAAAAGCAGCTGTCATTCTTTTGGCGTCCAGAAGAAGTCGATGTGTCAAAAGACCGTATGGACTACGGCAATCTGTCCTCGCATGAGCAGCATATCTTTATCAGTAACCTAAAGTACCAGACCCTACTCGACTCTATCCAAGGTCGTAGCCCAAACGTCGTGCTACTGCCGCTGGTATCGATTCCTGAGCTGGAGACATGGATTGAGACGTGGTCATTCTCTGAGACCATTCACTCACGCAGCTATACCCATATCATTCGTAATATCGTCAACGATCCCGGTATTGTGTTTGACGATATTATGCAAAACGAGCACATTTTAGAGCGTGCTTCAGACATCGCTCAATATTATGACGAGCTGTATCGCAATTCGCAGCTGTATAGCCTGTACGGTGCTGGTACGCACAATATCAACGGTAAAGAAATCACCGTTGATTTGAGGTCACTTAAGAAGCAAATGTATCTGTGCATTATGGCGGTCAACGTCTTAGAAGCCATTCGCTTTTATGTGTCGTTTGCCTGCTCGTTTGCCTTTGCTGAGCGTAAGCTGATGGAAGGTAATGCCAAAATCATTAAACTCATCGCTCGTGATGAAGCGCTGCATTTGACTGGTACGCAGCATATGCTAAACCTCATGCGCAACGGTCGTGACGATCCCGAGATGGTCGAAATTGCCGCAGAGTGCTATGAGGAAAGCATCGAGATATTCCGCAAGGCGGCTGAGCAAGAAAAAGAATGGGCAGGTTATCTGTTCAAAGACGGCTCGATGATTGGTCTGAATAAAGATATTCTGTGCCAATATATCGAATACATCACCAACTTGCGTATGGAAGCGGTGGGCTTGCCATCAGCTTTCCCGAAATCAAAATCAAATCCGATTCCTTGGATCAATACGTGGTTGTCGTCTGACAATGTACAGGTCGCACCGCAAGAAACCGAAATCAGCTCGTACTTGGTCGGTCAGATTGATTCGGACTTATCAGACAGTGACTTTGATGATTTTGAGCTTTAGGCTTTAGTAGCTTTACGCTTTTTACATAGGATTTATCATGACTTGGGTAATGACCAGTAAAAAACAATTCTATTTGCATGATAATGAGAGTCTACTCGATGGACTGTTGCGCACCGGACATGAGGTCAATTATCAGTGCAAGGAAGGCTACTGTGGTAGCTGCCGAGTCAAGCGCATTGCCAGCTCGCATACGGTCGATTACCCGTTTGCTCCGCTTGCGATGATTGAGGACGATGAGATCCTACCCTGCTGCTGCCGTGTGCAAGGGGTGATTTATATCAACCACGAACCAATCGAGAAATAACCTCTCATTTATAAAACGTTAAGATCAATAAAAAGCGCGCTATCTACATAAGATAACGCGCTTTTTTTATGCTAATAATCTTTTTGAGCCCTTGCGCCAATTATTCTGACCCAAGAAACTACTGAGCCACGCCATCTTGGTCAAACAGTTTTAGCAGCTCTTCACGCATACGGTCACGCTCGGCTTCTGACATCATGGGCGTCTCTTGTCCACCGTCTTGCATGTTGGGTTGACCAAGACCATTCATGGTCTCATCTTCGATAATAACAGGGCGCTCGACTGGCTCTTGCACAGGACGCTCCTCTAACAGTATCTTCACTTGCGCATTTTTACCACGGCGTAATATCTGGGCGTTTAGCTCAGTATTGGGTGGTTTGCGAGCGACATACTGAATCAGCGTGTTGGCATCGGTCATCTCAACGCCATCAATCGTCAGGATGATATCGCCAACGCGCAGACCACTCTTGGCAGCTGGACCTTTATCGATAACATTTAGCACTTCTACACCCGTCGAGGTTTCAAGCTGCGTCGGATCCCGAAGCTGCGACTGTATCTCAATACCTAGCCAGCCGCGACTGACCTTACCATCTTTGATCAGAGCATTCATCACTTGCTCAACTAGGGCGGTCGGGATAGCAAAACCAATGCCCATCGAGCCACCAGAGCGTGAGTAAATAGCCGTATTAATACCAACCAATTCACCGCGCGCATCAACCAGTGCGCCGCCCGAGTTACCGGGATTGATAGCGGCATCGGTTTGGATAAAGTCTTCAAACTTATTGACCCCAAGTCCAGTACGACCCGTTGCTGAAATAATCCCTTGCGTCACTGTTTGACCGACACCGAACGGATTACCAATCGCTAATGCAATGTCTCCCACTTTAATAGGTTCTTCACGGAAGCCTAACGGTGTCAATCCAGTCATGTCGACCCGAATCACTGCCAAATCACTGTCTGGGTCGGTACCGATAAGCTTAGCGCGACTCTTACGACCATCATTAAAGGCAACGGTAATCTCATCTGCCTTTTCGATTACGTGCGCATTGGTGACGATAAAGCCGTCTTCTGACACAATCACACCCGAGCCCAAGTTGGTTGGGCCTTGATCTTGTGGCGGTCCACCATGGAACTCAAAGAAGCGGCGCAACACAGGATCATCCATATAAGGATGCTCCGCCATGGTCTGTGTCGTATAGATGTTGACCACTGACTGCGACGCACGGCTAACGGCATTATGATAAGAGGAAATAGGCGTTGGCGTATCGGCTACAGGTTCCGACGCTGCCTGCTCAGCAGCCGAGGTTCTTGGTGGCTCCCAAGTGGCTTCTGACGGCGTTTTCATACTGGTGAATAACCAGATAAACGCTGCAAGCACTAACAGTAATAAAATCCACGGTAACCATTTTAATAGAGACGTCTTGTTGTTGGTGTTCGGGGCTGGCGACATAGATAAAACCTCTATAAATTTGATACAAACAGGCAATGACCAATAAGATGAGACACTTTGTGCTAAGTAGATACTATTGAGTGGCTGGCTGTGCTTAACGGATTACAAGTATGGATTACAAATATGGATTACAAGCACTGATTAAAACCTAATAATCAGGCAAACTCACGTATGCAAATTATACCCGCCCATGCCTTTAATTGGTAACGTATCGTGTACCATTTGAGTTATTAGCCTTGTCTACTCTTTGACACCACCATGTTAAAATGATGACTATAAAAAGGCATCTGCTTTTAGTCATGATTAATCAAGCGCCACATTGACCAACGAAATCAATCAATCAAATTGATAAATTGGCGCTATAAAATGAAACATGATAAAGATGAAACGCCATAATGATACAACGCCACGACAAGGAAAAACGATGACAGCCAATGATAGCTTAACTGTCCCAACCAATACAATTGTTACCGCGCAAAGCTTAGCCACTTTTTGCGACGAGTATCTGTCTGCTAGCGCCTTTCAAGACTATGCGCCAAACGGTCTACAAGTAGATGGCGGACGTCCGATTCAGCGTATCGTTACGGGTGTGACCGCCTGTGAAGCTTTAATTGATGCCGCTATTGCTGATAACGCCGGCGCTATTGTGGTGCATCATGGTTATTTTTGGAAAGGGGAACCCGCGCCCATTACGGGTATGAAAGGTCGACGTATCCGTAAATTAATGCAGCACGGCATATCGATGCTTGGCTATCACTTACCCCTAGATGCCCATCCAGTTATTGGCAACAACGCAAAACTTGCCGACTTGCTCGATATGACAATTATTGGGCCCCTTTATCCTCATGAGGCGCACCCTGTTGGTAATATTGCGATTTGTGAGCCACAGAATGCTCAAAGTCTTATTGCTCAAATTACCAAGGCATTAGGGCGTATACCCTTACATATTTCGGCCAACTATAAAACCGCTACCAATACTGATGATGAGCGACCGAACGATAGGCTTATCGAGCGTGTGGGCATTTGCACAGGCGGCGCGCAAGACATGATTGAGCAAGCGGCCTTGATGGGTTGTGATGCTTTTATTTCTGGTGAAATATCCGAGCGTACCACCCACCTTGCGCGCGAGCTGGGGATTGATTATTTTGCTTGTGGTCATCACGCAACTGAACGTGGTGGTATTCAAGCATTAGGCGATATCATTGCTCAGCAATTTGGACTACCAGTAACATTTATTGATATTGATAATCCAGCCTAGCTTTTACAATCAGTCATTACACTTAGTCTTAGTCTTAGTCATTACGATTGGTCATTATAAAGATGAGCAAAACAGTGCACTCATTCGAATAAACGATATTCAGTCTGTTACGCATGTTAATAAAACTTTAGCGAATGTAGCGATAACGAGTGGATTTCTTACCGTCTATAGCCTAATTGTTAAGTTTTATCGCTCTTTTCTTAACTTAACTTGAATAATCTACGATATAACCGCATATTGGTACTTGAAGAAAGAACGTTTTGTCATGAAACTTCCCATTTATTACAGCTTCCGGTTATGGCACTAAAATAATGCTGGTAGTTGTTTAAGACTTTATCATGCTACATAAGTGGTAAGGCTTTAAACCGCTATCCATTGAAATACTATGCTTGCACTACATATGTTAGCAACATAGTATTTTTTTATTTTTAGTGTCGCGATGATGGTATTAAATCACCTGTTTGATAAGAAGCGATAAAAATTATCAAGCTTGGTTATTTTACTTACCCTTATTGCTGGACAAGAAACTTTAACAGCCAGCTATCCTATTACTAATGATTCAAGGTATAGCCAGCCATAAAAGTTAGCATCGTAAAAACAGATGAATGTATTTGCTTAATTAGCAAATTATTATATCAAGATTTTATGCGATGTCTTTGTCTCAATGACTTAATCATGACCTTACCTGTGTTTGACATATAGTTGTTTGGCCACTAGCCATATTTAGTTATCGATGAAGGAATCATCTGATTTATATCCTTCGCGTCGTTGTGCGTCCGGTTTTTAAAATCAATTTAAAAATAGTATTTTAGAACGCTTTGATAACGCACCGATAGCTGGCTGACGACAAACTACCCCACTAACTCTTAGAGAGAGTACGCTAGTGGCGCTATAGTCAAACAAATAGAGTGGCATTTGTCCCATTAAGAGATGCGACTTTATTTAAGAGGCAATATCGATATATGTCAATATTATGGTCATATGTTTGTATGTGTTTTTGCGGTAAGAAGGATGGCTAAAATTAGGAGACATCCATGCAGCGTATTACTTATCGTGTAAAAGTATCTGCGCAAGGGGCCAAACGCCGTATCTCATATTTACTGCGTCCGTCCAAACGCCTACTGAACACTAAAAGTAACCTCGTTACATTCGTTAACCCTGTTACCTCAAGTCGTTTTGCCAGAACCAAGAAACTGGCACAAGTCTCTAGTATCGCCCTGCTCTCTTTGCCTGCTGAGAGTTTTACCACCATGGGTGCGCAGGTGCCAGCCTATGACCATGTCATGTTGGAGAACACCTTGACCATCGCTGCTGTCCCTGGGGATAGTACTTATTTTGCGACGGACGGTTTTCAGCACGGCTTTGGTTATGATTTGGTACGTACCTATGCCGATGAGCTGGGTGTGGACGTCGATCTAAAAGCCTATGCGACTGAAGAAGCCGCACTCAAAGCGGTAAAATCAGGTAATGCTGATATGGCGTTGACGACTGCCAGCACCCAACTCAAAAGCCAGCTGAATTTGTCTTCTGTCAATGTTAGCTGCGGCTATGATGCCAGTTTGACCAAAAACGGTCTACATCCAAAAGTCAGTTGGACATTTAATTCAGCCAATGATCCGCTATCGCAAAAAGCCAGTTACTTCCTATGCGACAGTATCAAGCTTCAAAACACCCAAAAGCTGGCCGCTTTTTATAATCAGAACTTGTTAAAAGATGCGTATAGCCAAGACCATTTCCAAAAAACGCTGACAGAAAAGCTGCCTGATTATCAGTCGTCTTTTGAAGAGCAAGCGCGCAACTACAATCATGATTGGGAATTGCTGGTGGCGATGGGCTATCAAGAATCACATCTTGATGCCAATGCGGTATCGCCGACTGGGGTACGCGGCATTATGATGCTGACCAATAACACCGCAAAGGCGATGGGCGTGTCTAATCGTGTCGACCCTTATGAGAGTATCGGTGGTGGTGCGCGTTATCTAGAGCAAATGAAATCAGACTTTGCCGATGTACCCAAAACCGATCGTATTTGGTTTGCACTGGCGGGCTATAATATGGGGCCGAACGCAGTAAAAAGCATTCAGCGTAAATTGAGAGCTCAGGGCATAGATGACAAAAGCTGGGCGAACGTTTATGCCTACCTTGCTGAAAATAGAGCGTCTAATAGCCGTTATGGACAAGCGATGCATTATGTCAGTAACATTAGGAGCTATCTTGAAACTATCAAGACGCAAACCGTTTAATGACCCTTCTTTTTGGTTTAATGATTCTTCTGTTTTAAAGCCTGATAGTAGAAGACTCATAGTAAAAGCTTCGTAATAAAAGCTTTTGAATAAAATACGTATAAAACTTTTCCAATAAAAAAGCTGCTCTTTTATAAGAGCAGCTTTTTTGATTTTTAACCTGTACTAAATGCGACTATATTAGCGATTTGGTACGGTTAGACGCTGACCACGCTGTAGCATGGTATCAGCTTTTATATTGTTCATATCCGCAAGCTCTTGAGTCGACACCCCATACTTACGGGCGAGACCAATCAAACTATCCCCTGAACCAACCGTATAGCTTACCGTTGCTTTAGGGACTTTGATGGTTTGGCCACGCTGTAGCTGAGCATTGGTCGCGAGATCATTGGTCGCTGCCAAATCTTCGACTGCAATACCAAACTGACGAGCCAGCGCGATTAAGCCATCGCCTGATTTGACTTTATAACTCTCAGTATTGCCCAGTTTTTTGCCACTACTGGCTGTACTGGTCGTGGTACTAGCAGCGCTGTTGCTAGTACTTTGATTACTAGTACTAGAAGTAGCTTTGGCAGGAGCACTACCGTTAGCAGGAATGGTAATCGTACGACCCAATATCAAGTTAGAGTTGGTTTTTAAGTTGTTGGCTGCTGCCAAATCGCCCAAACCAATATTGTAACGTTGAGCGACACCCGTTAAGGTATCTCCTGATTTTACTTTATAACTGACCGCCTTGTCATTTAACTGACGATCAACCAATTCCTTAGAAGCTGGAACTTTGATCGTTTGGCCGCGTTGTAGACGCGCCTTAGCATCGAAGTTGCTATTCACCGCAGCCAACTCTGCCGCACTGACGCCCACACTATTGGCAATGCCGATTAAGGTATCACCTGATTTTACTTTATAGTTGGTCGTTGGTACTGAAGAGCTTGCGCTACTAGTCGAACTACTAGTACTAGTGCTGCTATTAGTAGAATTAAAATCTACGCTAGCCGGTACTTTTAACGTCTGACCCACGTATAAAGAGTTAGTAGTACCGATGTTGTTAAGACTGGCTAAGGTTTCGGTTGAGATATTAAATTGACGTGCTAAGGCAATAAGACCATCGCCTGCTTTGACTTTGTAGTTCTTAGTCGCTGTCGACGACTTGCTTGGTTTAGTCGATGGTGCAGCAGGTGTCGTTGCTGGCGCCGTGACCTTACCGGGAATCAACCACAGCTTTTGGCCTCTCAGCAAGTCAGCGCGACTGCTGAGGTTGTTATAACTTGCGAGTTGGGTCACTGATAAACCGAAACGATTGGCCGTACCAATGAGCGTGTCGCCGCTTTGTACCACATAGCTCTCAGGCTGGCTAGCAGCGCTTGTGCTACTGCTACTTATCGGCTCAATGGTTTTAGCATCATATAAATATAATGTGCTGCCAGATAGTAGCTTAGCGCTAGCATCTATTTGGTTCCATTCAGCGATGTCACGCCAGCTTACACCAGCACGAGTGGCGATGTTTGATAAGGTATCGCCGCGTTTTACGGTATAAGTGGTGCGCGCGCCTTGTGGCTTGGGCTTACTGACTGAGGTTTTTGGGAAGCTCAGTTTTTTCTCTTCGCCGCGCGCTTCTAGAATAGACTGCTGCGTCTGTACTGCAGATAAATTAATATTACCATCCGCATTGATGACGTTGGTTTCAGCCGTACTGTTACGAATTTGATTGGCAATAAAGTCACGCTCTTCTTTACTTAGCGGTGGCTCTTGGACAATGGTATTATTTTGGGTAATCTGCGCAGAGGTGGTCGGTAGACTGTTGCTACTTTTGAGCTCCGCATTGATTTTGTTGGTTTCTGCCGTGGTCAGTGGTGGCTCAGTACGCACAGCGGCATTGTTACTATAGACAGAGCTGCTCGTCGGCGTGGCTGATGGTGAGATATAACTGGTCGTTTGCTGAGGCACACTGGCGCTCGCTGCATAATCTGCAAGTGCACTACCTGTAGACGGCAATGACGTGCCGGTGGTGTACGGCTTGCTATTGTAGCTTGGCGTCGTTGGTGCATTCGGGTTAGTATTACTCGTAGCAATGACATTACTACTACCGTTCCCTCGTAATGAGCTTAATTTTGCATCAGTATTAAGGCTTACATCATTCGGAATAATGATACGCTGCGGGCCTGAGGAATCAACACGGGCTGACGTCAGCGCAGTATTCAGCCTTTCTAGTTCGTCGTAACTGACGCCTGTTACTTGCGATACTTCAGCTAAGCTAACGCCATAGTTCACTGGCACACTACGGAAATGCTGACGGTTGGCAATAGCAGGCAAGTAGACACCATATTGCTCAGGTTTTGCCACAATTTCAGCCACTGCCAAAAAGCGTGGTACATAGTTCATGGTCTCAGTCGGTAATCTGAGTGACCAATAATCAGTTGGTAAACCGCGAGCCGCATTGGCATCGATTGCTTTTTGCACGCGACCAGGACCCGCGTTATAAGCGGCCAAGGCCAGCTCCCAACTACCGAACTGATTATGTAGGGCTGTCAAAAAGTCATATGCAGCGCGGGTCGATTCGATGACATCACGGCGACCGTCGTAACTACTGCTTTGATTGAGACCATAAATACGGCCCGTACTCGGAATGAACTGCCATAGGCCAGCGGCCGCGGCACTACTGGTACCACTTGGATCATAGGAGCTCTCAATCACCGGCAATAATGCAAGCTCAGTAGGGATATTACGACGCTCAGCTTCTCGTACGGTATGGTATAGATAGCGACTGGCACGTGCCGTTAAACGGTTTAGATAATCCTGTCTGCTAGTAAACCAACCTTTTTGCCCTTCGATACGTTGGTTATAAACAGGCTGTCCACCGTTCATGCGATAGCCTGCACGTAGGCGATTCCACAAGTCCCCGTATTGTTGAATGGCAAGTTTATTACCTTCAACCATCGTCATGTCGGTCGCTTCTAACAAATCGGCCAGCTCGTCTAAGCTCTCGGCATCTAAAAACGCCGTTGAATAATCAGCGTTCGTGCTTGGCTTAGCAGCTTGAGTGGTAGGACGTTTGGTAACCACAGCTGAGCTGTTGGTCATGCCCTTATTTTTTACCGTTGACGTATTACTACAAGCACTGATAAGTAAAGTCGATACCGCGAGCGTCAAGGGTAAGGCAATAAACGAGCGAGAGTTTGATAGCACAGTAGACATGATATTGGAAGTTTCCTAACGACAAGAATTGATAAGGTAATATTGAGGGCTAGTATAGTATGCAATGTTAAACAAAGACTAGCCTAATATAAAAGATAATAATCAGCTATTACTCTAAAAGCCACGACGACATGATAAACGTATGTAAAAATCGAACGTTTAGACGTACAGCTACTAAAACTTTGGATGATTATTATCTTTTTTATAGCTCAGCGCTGAATATAAACGATAAGCCATCACTACTGACTATAAGCACTGATTACAAGTACTGAATGCTTAGTTAATAGCGACTTGTGATACAGCACGTAGCAGGACGGCATTACCAGTAGATAGGGTCAGAGTGACGCGCGAGGTGGTAACGAATGACACATTACGACCATCTTTTACCCAGCTCTCATTGGTGGTAACATTTGCCTTAGCTTGATTGCCAGTGATAACAACATTATCTACCGAGATATCGTAGCGATAATTAGACGTATCATTCCAGCTATTTTGTAATAGCTTTAAATAAGCGTCTTTGTCTAAGCTGGTAGATTTGCCTTTTCTTGATAATGAAATCAACGCATCATCAGAGACCAGACGCGCGACTTGATTGATGCTTTTATTATTCGCTGATGACTTCATGGCAGCTGCATAGCTTTGCACCAAATCTTCGGTCATGGTTGCCGCTTGCGCAGTGATGCTGACCGTACTTGCTACAGCAACAACTGCTGCTAGACCAGCACTTTTTAGCAATAGAGCCAATAGCCCTTTTCCCCATAGTCGTTTCATGATAATCCTTAGCGATACTTTTTCGTTGTTGTCATTAATTGACGTTTGGCATTTACTTACTATTTAATTATATTTTGCTGTTTGTTTAATACTGTTCACAGCATAGTTGGATAGTGGCTTTAGCCTATCACTCAATTCTCACAGTCATGTGACACCCTGTGTAATTATTGCGAATATCATTTTACTATGAACGCCTTACACCTTTATTACCCTACAGCACTTATTACTCTAAAGCACTGACCATACGTCAACAGCACTGTCATGACTCAGAAGCCCAACGTATGGCGCATCAATGGTAATGCTATGGCTTATGTATTACTGTCTTCATACTGCTCATCATCGCTCAGCTTCATGCCCAAACGCTCTACGCGTCTGTCCATCATTTGCCGTGCGAGCGCCTGCATATCTTCAACGCGGTCTATCTCATCAACAATTTCTAGACCCAATAACGTTTCAAACACATCTTCTAAGGTGACTAGACCTTTTACTTCACCGTATTCACCCACGGTAATGGCAATATGGATACGATTTTTTAGCATGAGCTCTAACAAATCAAACAACTTCATTTTTGAAAATACAAAGGTGATATCGCGTTTAAATTGAGTCAATGGCTTATGCATAGCATGATTGACTTTCGCCAACAACATATCTGTTTTTAAGACAAAACCAGTAATATTGTCCAAGTCACCATCATAAATCGGTAGTCGTGAAAAGGTTAGTTTAGGACGATCAACCAACAATTCAGCCACGGTCTTGTTTTCTTCGAACGCCAGCATCACCGAGCGCGGCGTCATGATATCTTCGACTTTAATAGCGCCAAATGCGAGTAAATTGCGGATAATTCGAGACTCTAGTGGATCGATCTGTCCAGACTCTTCACCAATACTAGCAAGCGCGGCAAACTCACGACGGCTAAACACATGGGTCTCTTTACCACGTACCAATAGCTTAGTCAGACGCTCCGAGAACCAAATGACTGGGTATAGCGCAACAATTATCGTGCGCACAAAGTAAGCAACTAAGCCACTTAAACGGCGCCAATACATCGTGCCTAACGTTTTTGGAATAATTTCAGAAAATATCAAAATAGCCAAAGTCATAATAGCCGAAAAGACACCAAACCACGTACTGCCGAAGACAATCGTGGCCTGTGCACCAGCACCAATAGAGCCGAGCGTATGAGCGGCGGTATTTAGTGTCAAAATAGCAGCCAGCGACTGATCGATATTGTCAACTTTTAGCTGCTTGAGCATTTGGCCTTTTTTGGGATTGTTTTCTTGAATATCTGCAATGTATGAAGGCGTCATGCTCAGCAAAACAGACTCAGCCAGAGAGCAGATAAACGAGATGCCAATAGCGATCAGCACAAACAAGATAAGCAGCAGTACACTGGCAGCAGTCGGTTCTGCTAAGCCTTCAGCCGCCCATACCGCTTTTGGCAACATAAAAGTGGTCAATACAGTTAGCAGAGACAACGATTTTATGCCCAAGCCTAAGCGAGGGTTATGACCCATCGTCGGGGGAGGTTCAGCAGAAGCGTCTTTACGACAAGCGCGTGGACGACACAAACGAGGTATAAACATAGAAGTGGTGGACAAGTTAGGTAACCTAAACATAAAAGAGAAAAAGGAATCGGGAGATAGAATAAGCAAACCACATCGGACAACAAACCATCTATGATAAATCTAAACCGTACTTATAAATGGTCAATTAACGCAGCTTTCTTATCCTCTATTAGCACTTATTATATAGGGCGTGTTGAACATTCACAAATAGGCACTGCTGATTGCTAAAATGGTTTCATACAAGGCGCAAGTCGACGATAATGTTAATACCTTAGCTAGACTTGCAACGCAGTATGAGGCGATTTTAGCATCAGCCCGTAGGGACAGGACTGTTTTTTGCCGCTTCTGTGTTAAAAATAGACGTCTAGAAAGACTAAACTTAAGATTTTTAACGTTGAATCGCCTAAAAAATAGTCTCTGTCAGTGCCATGGTTGAATGTTCAACACGCCCTAGTCAATCCACAATAATATCGATAAATTGATAAAAGCAAATCAAGTACAAGCATTATACCAGTATGGTTAACAAGGTTGATGCTGTCGCGGTTTTATAGTGGGCAGAATATGGCTCAATAGAGAGTGCACTAAATACAGGCAATCATTGTCTTTTGATAGTAGCACTGATGATGTGAATGCACAATAAGTCACTATTTATTAAAAAGGTTGTTTTGAGCCATTTTGTTGAGCCCTTTGCTCAACTTGATAGCATTTTTTAAACAGATATTGCTAGCGATAGCGCGCTAATAATGCTTACTTTATTAATGAGGTTTATAACTAAGGGTTTGCACGAATTCAACTCCTAGACCTTATAAGACGTACCCTTATAAGACGCACCCCTATTTTTGTAATAACGATAAATCTGAAATAAATCTCAGGGCACATTCTCTCTTTAAAAATGATTAAAAAATTAAGATAAATGTGAGGGTCTGTTGAACATTCAAATATTAGGATTGCTGATTGCTAAAATCGTCCCAAACTTTTATCAAATCAGGCGTAAACCGACGATAATGTCGAGACCTTAGCTAGGTTTACAACAACGTTTGGGGTGATTTTAGTATCAGCCTTTCAGGGCAGGGCTATTTTTTGCCGATACATGGCGAAATTATCTAACCTAGAATGACTAGGCGTCAAAAATTTCACTGCGTATTGTCTAAAAAATAGCCACTGCCAGTGCCACATTTGAATGTTCAACAGACCCTAAGTAAACAAGCCAAATACTGTCGATAGTATATGCGTATTTGATGGGAGTTGGCCTAGATATAGCCATTTTTAAACCTTCATTATGACTATCTCTAGAATTGAGGATGCGACCTAGTATGCCAGTACGTTAAGAAAAACACGCCTAGCCTATGATTAACAGTTACCAAGTCTAGGATTTTTTGTTACTATGCGTTTAATTTATTATTATCTATGACTCACTGAGAGAAATTATGTTTTTATTTATCCAAGCTGCTCATGCCGCCGAAACTGCTGGTGCTGCATCACTATTTGGCCAAATTTTATTACCTGTTGCTTTTTTTGCCATTTTTTACTTTTTGGTTATTCGCCCACAGTCTAAGCGTACCAAAGAGCACCGCGCCATGGTCAGTGCGTTGACTGTTGGTAGCGAAATCATCTTTGCTGGTGGACTGATGGGTCGTATCAAAGCCATAGAAGGCGATTACGCGGTTGTTAGCTTGAATAATAATACGGATGTCAAAGTACAACGTGCTTCTGTCATCTCAGTATTGCCAGCTGGCACTATCGAAAGCGTTTAATCGTTATTAATAAATCTGATAATGATTGAACATTAGTTGTTACTAATTGATGGCAGTTATGAATTAATAGTTGTAATAACTTTAAAATGACCGTACATTATTTACGGTCATTTTTCGCTTTACCTTTTACGCTTTACTATCATCGCGGATGATCGCAATGGTGCATGATGACGACTGCTAAATACCGCACTCAACCATTGCTATCGCTAACTTCCCATCTGCTAACTTGTGGCCTGCGTCGCCAATAGTTTATCAACCTAAAGAAGTGATTATGCAATATCCCGCTTGGAAATACTTACTGATTGCCGTCGTGCTAATCATTGCCGGTCTGTATGCTGCTCCTAACCTCTATCCTGATGAACCTGCCGTACAGATTACAAGTGCCGCAGCAGGTACGCAGCTGTCTGATGGTATCTTAACCCAGTCTCAAAGCTTACTCGAAGAGGCTGGAATTAATAATCATGATGGTACCTTTGAAGGCAACAGTGCGCTGGTACGTCTTGATAACCCCGTCGAGCAGCTCAAAGCTCAGGAAGTACTGCGCCAGAATCTGGGCGAAGACTATGTGGTCGCGCTTAACTTAGCGCAGACGACCCCGCAGTGGCTGCGTGATATCGGTGCTAAGCCGATGAAGCTTGGTCTCGATTTGCGCGGTGGTGTTCGTTTTGTACTAGAAGTTGACATGGACAAGGCTCTCGATCAACGCCTGACTAGTGCGAGCCGCGATGTACGTCGTGACCTACGGGCTGAGCGTATCGCGATCAAAGGCATCAAAACTGAAAACCAAGGCATCATGCTGCATTTCGCTGATACCGATGCGCGTAACCGTGCACAAAATGTCTTGCAAGGCTCAATGGGTAATACCTTCAGTTTACAGTCTTCTATTGATGACCAAGGCCCTGCCCTGATTTTGGCGTACAACGATGCCACGCTAGATGAAATCAATAGCTACGCGGTCAATCAAAACTTGACGACCCTACGCAATCGTATTGCTGAGCTTGGCGTCACAGAGGCCTTAGTACAATCACAAGGCGCGAGTCGTATCGTCGTAGAATTGCCAGGTGTGCAAGATACTGCAGAAGCCAAACGTGTGCTTGGTCGCACAGCGAACCTTGAGTTCCGGATGGTCGCTGAAGATAGTGAAAACTATATGGGCGGTATTCCTCCTGCTGGTACCGAAGCATTCCCGTTTGAGACGCTTGATGGTCCACCAGTACTTTTAGAGCGCCAATCTATCGTCACCGGTGATAAAGTCACTAACGCGCAGACGGGTATTGATGAGAGCGGCTCACCTGAAGTCAGCATTACTTTGGACAGCGCTGGTGGCAAGCTGATGCAAAACGCCACGCGTACTGCTGTTGGTAAACAGATGGCCGTGCTATTCATTGAAAACAAGCAACGTATCACTTACGAAGAAGATCCAGCGACTGGCGAAACAGTCGAAGTACGTACGCCTTATGCTGAAACCAAAGTCATCAACCGCGCTAATATTCAAGCGGTACTGGGCTCCTCTTTCCGTATTACTGGTCTTGATAGTAGCGCAGAAGCGGCAGAACTTGCATTACTCCTACGTTCAGGCGCCTTAGCCGCACCGATGTATTTTGTAGAAGAGCGCACGATTGGCCCCTCATTGGGTCAAGAGAATATTGACAAAGGCCTGTTTTCTACGCAGGTAGGTTACTTATTAGTCTTTGCCTTTATGATCATTTTCTACCGTCTGTTTGGGGTCATTGCCAACGTGGCGCTAGCGATTAACGTCATCATTATCATTGCCATTATGTCAATTTTAGGCTCATCACTGACCCTACCCGGTATTGCCGGTATCGTCTTGACCATCGGTATGGCAGTCGATGCCAACGTGCTGATTTTTGAGCGAATACGTGAGGAGCTGGCAAATGGCGTCCGACCAAAATCCGCCATTGTGGCCGGCTTTGATCGCGCCTTTAGTAGTATCTTCGATGCCAACATCACCACCTTATTGGTCGCCTTTATCTTATTTGCGATTGGTACCGGTCCGATTAAAGGCTTTGCGGTCACTTTAGCTATTGGTATTGTCAGCTCGCTATTTACCGCGATTTTGGTAACGCGTGCTCTGGTACAAATTGCTTACGGTAAACGTAAATCTATCAAACGTTTGAGCATCGGTTAGGAGAAACATATGGCGATCGATAAGAATAATCCCCTAGAACAACAGAATAACCCAGATCGAAATGGCTCAAATGGCGACTCAAATAGTGGCAGTACGCGCCGCCGTAACAAACCACGTCGTGATGGTAAAGGTAGCAATACTAAAACCAACAACCCTACCACAGCCGCATCGGGTAAAAATAAAACGCGTCGTGGTGGTCAAAATTCTCAAGCATTGACGACTCAAACCGCAGAGACGAGCACTGCTATTGATCAGAGTCAGTTGATCAGTGATGCCGCTGAGGATGCTGCTGCACAAGCTGAGGGTGGTATCAAAGCCGTCGGCAACCAGCGCATTATCCCCTTTATGAAGATAGAAAAGCCAATGGCTATTTTATCGTTACTCATGGTGATTGGTAGTATTATCGCGATTGCTGTTAATGGTCTAAATTTTGGTCTAGATTTTACTGGTGGTGTATCAGCAGATGTACGTTACGAGCAGCCGGCTGAGCAAGTAGAAGTGGTCAAAGCCTTGGCCGACAATGGCTTCGATGATGCCGTCGTACAGTATCTTGGCACACGTCAAGAGCTACTAGTTCGCTTACCACCTCAGTCTGACAACATTGACGGACTCAATGCCAGTCTTAGCGCCGCGTTAGCATTGCCTAATAACACGGTTGAAATCAGTAATGTAAATATCATTGGTAGCCAAGTAGGTAATGAAGTCTACTTAAACTCTGTTATGTCGCTGGTCTTGGCCTTGGCTTGTATGCTTGGTTATGTTGCGCTACGTTTCCAGTTTAAGCTGTCTCTAGGTGCAGTGCTGTCACTGTTCCACGATGCTATCGTGACCATTGGTGTCTTTGCCTTATTCGGCTTTCCGTTTGACCTGACCGTTTTGGCAGCTATTCTGGCATTGATCGGTTATTCCTTGAACGATACCATCGTTGTCTATGACCGTATTCGTGAGAACTTCCGCCGTGTCCGTGGTATTACGCCGCGTCAAACGATTGATTTATCATTAACAGAGACGTTACGTCGTACCATTATGACTATCTCAACCGTATTACTGGTTGTTTTAGCCATGTTGTTCTTGGGCGGTGACGGTCTCTATTGGTTCTCGGTTGCACTGTTCATCGGTTTGCTGGCTGGTACTTATTCATCAACCTATATCGCCAGTTCTATCCCGCTACGTATGGGGCTATCTCGTGATGATTTCGTGGTGAAGGTTAAGCCTGAATTTGAAGAAGAAATTGTGACCTTTAATGATCCAAAAATGTTTGAGCAAGACAATATTTAAAGCAACTTAGTTAATCTTTAAATAGAAGAGTATTCAAACAAGCTTATAATCCGTTTTTCACTATACGGAAGTGAGCTACCAATAAAAGCACCTGACTCATAATCAATGAGTGTTAGGTGCTTTTATCTTTATATGGTTCTATAAATTATCGATATAGCGATCAAATGTATTGCTTATTCCGAAAGCAAAATGATTTTCTGTACCCTCTGTCTGTTAAGTATAAAATGAGCCATCTATGTCAACTATTACGCCGCCACGCTCTATGCCACCGATTGATACTCGCTACGCGCGTATTATCGCTATTGCCTTGCCGGTATTGTTGGCCAATTTGGCAATGCCACTTCAAAGCGTCATTGATACTGCCATTGTCGGTAATATGAATGACACCGCTAAGCTTGCTGGTATGGGGTTGGCCATACAGTTATTGTCTTTATTGCTCGTCAGTTTTAATTTTTTACAGTACGCCTCATCTGGACTGTCGGCACAAGCATTGGGACAATTGGCTAGTCATGTTGACAACGCTATCAGCAGTACGACAAAACAACCGAATCTAGCGCCCTCACCACTGCTATCTATTTTGCAACGTGCGTTATTGTTGGCATTCATCATTGGCGCACTGTTACTGCTGGCAAAACCTTGGTTAATAGAGTTTGGTCTGCAAGCATTATCTGCCAATCCTAACAGTGGCCTTGCTGCCAAGACTTATTTGGATGTGCGCTTTTGGGGTGTGATCGCTGAGCTAATGAACTTTGCCTTTATAGGCTGGTTTGCGGGTCAGGGCAAGACTCGCTACATGCTCTACCAACAAGGCTTTATCGCCTTACTTAATATCATTCTAACGCTATTTTTTGTGTATGGCATGCACATGGGCTTGGTCGGTGTGGCACTAGGTACGACTATTGCATTTTGGTCTGGGGTATTATTAGCACTATGGTTAAGTCGTCAACATCTACAAATATCTTGGACGGCGCTGTTTACTGCTGATCGGCAACATTTCACCAAAGATAAAATGCTTAGGCTATTTTCGCTCAATAAAGATATCTTTATTCGTACGCTGATCTTAACATTGAGCTTTGCTTGGATTACCCGCTTATCTGCGCAAAGCGGTGATGTCATTCTGGCGGCCAACGCTATTTTATTGCAGGTACTAAGTATTTCAGCATTTGCCCTCGATGGTGTCGCAGTATCTGCTGAGACCTTGAGTGGTCAAGCAGCAGGACGACGTGATTGGCCACGTTTTCGTATTATCGTCAAACGCACTGGCGTAGTCAGCTATGGGCTTGCCATCATGTTGAGTACGATTTGGTGGCTTGCTATGCCAACTTATTTGAAGTTTATGACCAATATTGAACCAGTCTTCACACTCGCCTATGATTACCATCTTTATGCGGTGCTATTACCATTGGTCGGCGTTGGCGCTTATTGGTTAGATGGCATATTCTTTGGTTTAACAGCGGGTAATGTCATTCGTAACGCTGCCCTTATATTGGCGGCGGTATTTTTCCCTCTGAGTTGGCTACTCTATCAGCAGTGGGACATGACTGGCATCTGGCTCAGCGTTTGGTGTTTGTTGCTGCTAAGGCTGATTATTCTCGGCGGGTTTTTATACCGTGCACATCAAACTGGTAGCTATGAAAAATTACAGCCCAATGTTTAGCATTGATTACCTAAAGGTTTATTTACCTGAAAAATAGGACTTTCTTAACCTTATCGGATAACAATTAGCCCTTCATTATAAAATATAGGGCGTGTTGAACATTCACAAATAGGCACTGCTGATTGCTAAAATGGTTTCATACAAGGCGCAAGTCGACGATAATGTTAATACCTTAGCTAGACTTGCAACGCAGTATGGGGCGATTTTAGCATCAGCCCGTAGGGACAGGACTGTTTTTTGCCGCTTCTGTGTTAAAAATAGACGTTTAGAAAGACTAAACTTAAGATTTTTAACGTTGAATCGCCTAAAAAATAGTCTCTGTCAGTGCCATGGTCGAATGTTCAACACGCCCTAGTCAAAAAACAATACTGTTAGAAAATTAGGATGTCATGTGACCATTCATTCAAAGGAACTAAATCATCAACAAGCCGCTCACTATGATTGGGCAGGAGGCTTCAAAAAGAGCCTGCCAGTCGCGATGGGCTATCTGCCTGCAGGCATCGCCTTTGGCGTGCTGGCGCAAGTGGCTGGTATCCCTATATGGGCAACGATTATGCTCAGTATTGTCTTGTATGCGGGCGCGGCGCAATACGCCTGTTTGCCCATGCTAAGTGCAGGTTTACCGATTGGCAATATGGCCACGAATATCGCCGCTATTAATTTACGCCACGTATTTTATGGTATGCCGTTATTACAATACTTACCGAAACAAAAACTGGCCAAAACATACTGCTTATTTGCCCTAACTGACGAGACTTTTTCGGTCATGACCAGTTTACCTAATGAGTCTCGACAGGCATTAATCCTACCGATCAGTTTGTTTAACCAAAGCTGGTGGGTGCTAGCGAGTACGATTGGCGTGATGATAGGGAGCACACTTAGTGACTTGATACCACATTTAGACTTTGCTTTGGTTTGTCTGTTTGCGATTTTGGCCTATGAGCAGTTTCAAAGTATCAAGCGCTATTTCCCAATTGCTATTGCCGTGATTGCTTTAGCCGTTGCCTCTTTGTTTACTAGCAACTGGCTGTTATTGGTAGCGATTAGCCTTTGTATGCTGATGATTTTGGCCCGTGGTGTGTGGATGCAGCGCCGCGTACAAGGAGACACCGATGAGCAGTAGTTACCTTATTTTTGCCACCTTTGCTATGGCTGCCGTCACTTTTATTACGCGCGCCCTTCCCGCCTTGATACCCAAAAAGCTGCTGGATACGCCTTGGTTACACCGTTTAAATGAGAGCTTACCGTTATCCGTGATGGTATTACTTATTTTAACCAGTCTCTCCTATCAAGACTTATCAGCAAGTACGGGTATGCAAAGCGCAGAGTTACATTTACTCATGGCTCAAATAGGTGCTTTACTTCTGGTATTATTGGTCTATCATTTTAGCCGTCAATTATTGGTGAGCATGATCGTCGGCATCGCTGCGATTAATGGCTTGCTTTGGTTATTCACTCAACTGGCTTAATCGCTAATCATTACTTATAGTCGGGTCAATATAAAAAAGAGACAGCGTGACTGGTATAAGTTTTTTGCAGCCTCTGTCTGCGTAGGCACAGCAAGCAAGAAAAATTTTACCAGTCACGCATCATAATGTTGTTTACCAAACTGGCTTAATGGTTAGGGCGTGTTGAACATTCGACCATGGCACTGACAGAGACTATTTTTTAGGCGATTCAACGTTAAAAATCTTAAGTTTAGTCTTTCTAAACGTCTATTTTTAACACAGAAGCGGCAAAAAACAGTCCTGTCCCTAAGGGCTGATGCTAAAATTGCCCCATACTGCGTTGCAAGTCTAGCTAAGGTGTTAACATTATCGTCGACTTGCGCCTTGTATGAAACCATTTTAGCAATCAGCAGTGCCTATTTGTGAATGTTCAACACGCCCTAATCATTATTAATCGTATTTTGTATAACAGTACCATCTTTTGCAGATTAGAGGAATTAACGACACGCCACCGCAAAATTTGCTACTATTTAATTTTTATTTTTATCATCTAGGTAATGGAATTATGGCCAAGAATGCCCTACAAGCTCAACTTTTAAAAGCGGGATTGGTTGATAGCAAAAAAGCCAAAAAGATAAGCAAGCAATCTGAACATGCCAAGCGCACTGGTGATGCGTCCAATGTGGAAGCCAAAAAAGCATTGGCAGCAGCCCAAGCAAAAAAGCTGGAGAAGGATCAAAAGCTTAATCAAGAAAAACAGCAGCTTTTAGAAGAGAAAATGCTAAAGGCCAATATCGTCCAAATGATTAGGCAGCATCAAATCACTGATACAAAGGGTGAAGTCAATTATCAGTTCGTTGACGACACTAAAGTCAAAAAAATCTCTATCACGCAAAAACTATACGATCAAATCGTAGCAGGTCACGTGGTCATTGCACGCTTGGAAGAAAGCTATGCTCTACTTCCTCGCCCCTTGGCCGATCGTATAGATGCAAAACTAGAAGGCTTTATGGTAGTGTCTAACGATACCTCAGACAATGAGTTAGCAGATGACGATCCTTATGCCGCTTATGTGATTCCAGATGACCTCATGTGGTAGTCTTGCTGATCAGATGTTAGACAGTTACCGATACTATAGTCAAAGTATCCTAAAAATACGACGCTATTGCTGATATCAATTTTTTGTAGCCTCTTTCTGCACAGGCACAGCAAGAAAAATGGATATCAGCAGTGCGTGGTGTATCAATATTACTTTTCATTCACTATACACATTGAAAAAACCGCACCTTTTAAACAAATACTCATTATTTTAAGTCGCAAAAAAAAGGCTGGATTCTATCAAGAATCCAGCCTTTTTATATTTAAAAATTTAGGTATTTAGCAGCTTAAAGCTCTTCTACACCCATCATATCTACAGGTGTATCAGCCACTATTTGCACGCCTTTTTTTCCGGTCTTAGCAGTTTCACTGCGCTGCTCTTGTAGGTGCTCAAGATAGGCTTCATTGATTTGTCCAGTAATGTAGCAACCATTAAATACCGCACAGTCAAAACCTTCGACTTTACTGTATTTGGTGTCTTTTACTGCTTCGATCAAATCGTCTAAATCTTGGAAGATCAAACGATCAGCACCAATAATTTTACGCACTTCTTCAACGCTATGCCCTGAAGCAATAAGCTCGCTACGCACTGGCATATCGATACCATACACGTTTGGATATTTTACGGGTGGCGCTGCACTGGCAAAAAATACTTTACGTGCACCTGCATCACGCGCCATTTGAATAATCTCATGACAAGTAGTACCACGGACGATCGAATCATCAACCAATAGCACGTTTTTACCTTTAAACTCTAACGGTACAGCACTGAGCTTTTGACGCACTGATTTTTTGCGTTGCTGCTGACCTGGCATGATAAAAGTACGACCGATATAACGGTTTTTCATAAACCCTTCACGGTACTTAATATTCATCTTAAGCGCCAGCTCCATCGCTGAGGTACGCGAGGTATCTGGAATAGGAATAACCACATCAATATCGTGATCTTCACCCCATTCTGCAAGAATTTTATCACCAAGCTTCTCGCCCATACGCAGACGCGACTTATAGACTGAGATATTGTCCATGATGGAATCTGGACGAGCAAAATAGACGTATTCAAAGATACAAGGGGTGTATTCTTGCTGCTCGACGCACTGATGCGTATGTAGCTGATGGTCTAAGTCAATAAAAATCGCTTCACCGGGTTTGACATCACGAATAATAGTGAAGCCAGAGCCAGTCAAGGCGACCGATTCTGAAGCAACCATATATTCTGTGCCGCCATTGGCTGCCAAACGTTCACCAAAGATAAGTGGGCGAATACCGTTTGGATCGCGGAAGGCAAGCAAGCCATGACCTGTGATTAAAGCAACAACGCCATAAGCGCCTTCAATACGACTATAAACCGCTGTGACTGCTTCAAATATTTCGGCAGGCATTGGATGGGTTTTTCCTAGATTCTGCATCTCATGCGCCAGCACGTTTAACAGTACTTCCGAGTCTGAATCAGTATTCAGGTGACGACGGTCTTCTTTATATAGAGACTTGGCCAAGCCCTCAGCATTGGTCAAATTACCATTGTGCGCCAGCGTAATACCGTAAGGTGAATTGACATAAAACGGCTGCGCTTCTGCACTGCTTGACGTGCCTGCCGTTGGATAACGAACATGACCGATGCCAAATTTGCCAACCAGTTTTATCATATGGCGATTCATAAAAACGTCACGTACCATGCCGTTTTCTTTACGTAAATAAAGCCGACCATCTTGCAAAGTCACAATACCTGCCGCGTCTTGCCCGCGATGCTGTAGCATTGTTAAGCCATCATAAAGAATCTGATTGACCGGCTCATGAGCTGCAACCCCAACGACTCCACACATAGTTATATCCTATTTTGAACCACACATTAGTAACACAATAACGGCATAAGCTTGACAGTAGCTTATGAAAAACAGCCATCTACTCTTACCGCTGACCTGATGATGTTGCTTAAGCTTAAAATCTTGATGACAGTTTGCTCACTGACCTACAGTCAGCAAAGCCATCAATCATTCACAAATTGAAATTTATGAACCCTAAATGCTATCGAATAATTTTTTATCAAGGATAAGTTACAAAGACTCAGTTATGATTTTTGGTATTAAAACGTTAAAAAATAGGCTTAAAAAACAGGCTTAAGAAACGAAGAATAAGTCTAAAAAACTATGCGTATTAAGACTGATTGACCTGATCCCAAGCCATACCGAGCACGTCTGAGACTAAAGCCTTACCCATTGGCGCATAAGGCATCAGTTCAGGAGCAAGCACCGAGGTTTGCCATTGCGGCATTTTTACCAATAAGGGCGCGCTGACACTCAAAACGACTAATACCATCAATACATTTTTGGCCGCCCCAAGGACGCCACCTGCCATCTTGTCAACAATACCCAGACGTAAGGTTTTGAGTACCCCTGAAAAAGCAAAGGCGACGATATGCATAATCGCTAAGATAATGATTACGACCAATAAGAACGCCGTTGCCATTTGCAAGACAGGGTTTTGTACGATACCTGATAATTGCGGAGCAACTGAGCCTGCCAAGCGCGTGGCAGCAATAAGAGCAATAAACCAACCTGCCAAGCCGACTGCTGTCTTAATGAGTCCTACCTGAAAGCCGCGCCATAAGCCAATTAAGACCACAATAGCAATCACAATATCTAGACCACTCATATGTCACGCCTCATTTTTAGTGGTTGTCTAACTTTCCATGGCATCGTAATAGCCACCGATGGCTTGAATGCATGACTGTACCAGCCCAGGACCTCGATAAATCAGTCCGGTATAAAGCTGTACCATATCAGCACCTGCTTCAATCTTTTTGACCGCTTTGGCACCACTATCGATACCACCCACCCCAATCAAAGCTACTTTACCATCCAGCTGATCAGAGAATTGTTGTAAAATTTGGGTGCTGATGTGGCTCACTGGACGACCCGATAGGCCACCGGCTTGGTCACCATCGGGCAAGTCTTCGACACCGACGCGGCTCAATGTGGTATTGGTGGCTATCAAACCATCAATCTCAAAATCTAACAACTGCTGTGAGATATAATCCACTTGTAGCGGCTCTAAATCAGGCGCTACTTTTAAGACCAGTGGCACATAAAAGCCATACTCTGTTGCCAATTGGTTGTGACGGTTTTTAATCGTATCAAGTAGCTGAGTCAACGCTTCACCACTCTGTAAGTCACGTAAGTTTTTGGTATTTGGCGATGAGATATTGACGGTAATATAGGAAGCGTGTGCATAAACCCGCTCTAGGCAATAGACATAATCATCAGCGGCTTGCTCCACTGGCGTACTGGCATTTTTACCGATATTGATGCCGATATTACCTTTGTATTTACAGCGTTTGACGTTTTCAATCAGGTAATCAACGCCCTGATTATTAAAGCCCATGCGATTGATAATGGCATCGGCTTGTTTGATTCTAAATAGGCGTGGCTTATCATTACCAACCTGCGGTCTTGGCGTGACCGTCCCCACTTCTATAAAGCCAAAACCCAGCTCGGCCAGTGCATCGATATAATCGCCGTTTTTGTCCAACCCTGCGGCAAGGCCAACTGGATTAGCGAACTGTAAACCCATACAGTCTGTAGGCTGCATCGACTGACCATATACCAAACCTAAGGCACGCGCTTTATGGGCTTTATCTAACAAAGATAAGGTCATCTCGTGGGCGTGTTCAGGGTCCATCTTAAATAAAAAAGGGCGAAGTAAGGCATAAGACATAGTAATGACAGACCCTGCTCGAAAAGCAATGATGAATGAGAAAAACGAAAGAGATTAAGCGCAGCGATTATATCAGCTTAACAGAAATAAGACCAAAGTTTCATACAGCAAATTTCTATTCCAAAAAGTCAATAAGCGCTGCTAAACACTGTATATAAATGATATGGGATTGAACGTATTATGGTACAGGTCGTCCATCTGTTAAGGCAATCCAACCTCGTACAATACGATAAAGGTGCCAAATAAAGGTCAAACCCATAATAATAAAACCAATACTGACCAATAAAAATGAACCAATGGCTATATTGCTGCTATCGGCAAACATGCTGACACCAAAACCGCCCAAAGCAAACGTGATGATAAGAATGCCTATGATAAACCAGACGATACTGTACCAAAACGTCTTAATTTGCCAATCAAAATGCGTGGCTAGCCATGAGCCGTCCGCATCGTGGCGCTTAGCATAATTCATGATAATCGGCACGACCCACAACAGACCAGCCGTGAAATAACTGATCACATACAATAGATAGGTGATGTGATTATAAGTGGTTAAAGAACGGCGTTTACTGTCACTCCTGTTGCCGCTTATATTGTCATTTATCATGTGTCTTGATCCTTAACAGGTCATATTATAATCAGACGTCTTAGTCTTAATAGTAGTCTGTTGACGCAGATGCTTATCCGCTTAAGTGCAGGAGAATAATGTATAGGAAGTATTCATCACTAAAGTGTTCAATAAACCTTTGATTGTGTCGGATGAGGTGTTCTTCAATGAAGCTAAATTCAATATACAGTGCGAGGCAGTTAGCATTGTTAAGAAGTAACAGTTGCTTGCACCTCAATGGCTTTGGTGGTCACGTCCTGTTGCATCGAGAGTTGGGTAAATTGCCAACCTTGCTGCTTAAGCTTACCGAGTGCTGCACTCACAACCGCTTGACTGGCATTGGTGAAGCTCAGCTGCACCCCGTCACCAGCCGCAACCACTTGCGCATTGGCAATACCCGAGGTATTTAGTAGCTCACTCACTCTGTTGGCAGGTGGCATAGCAGCTGCCCCATCGACGCTGTTAGTCGCATTGCTATCCACCTTACCCGCTTGCGCGCGCAGCCAAAAATAATCAGCAATTTGCTCTTGATACTCACTTTTGCTATCGCTTGCAGCTTGATGAACCGTATAACCGCCGTAGCCACCCACGAATAACAGTAAAAAAGCAGACAATATAGTCAATGCTAATTGATCGCGTGGAGACAATGCCTGCCAGCGTGATGATAGGACATTTTGATAACTATTCACCCGCTCTGAAAAAGCGCTTGTTTTAGGCGCAGACACGCTACGTTCGGCTCGGCGCTGTAATCGTTTCATGCTCTAACCTTTATTGCCAATAGTTAATCGTGGAGGGTTTAATCTTGAGTAAGTAGATTGCAATCATCTGAGTGAGCACCTTACGGATGGTCATCGTCAAAACACAGCGCTCAGCAAATACTAAAAATTCTCAATAAGCTTAAGATGCTGCTGCCTTGTCGGCACTGACGCTTTCTGGCGTCGTATCATCTTCATTTATACTCACAGTAATTTGCCCACTAAACTGCCCTTGCTCATTGCTATTTACCCGCTCTAGCTTGGCCGTTAATCCTTGAGTGAACAGGGTATTGGCGAATTTATCAAGACTGTCGCGGTCAGGGGCAATCAACGTAAAACTGAGCGTGGATGGTTGCATAACCAAAGCTTGCGCTTTTAGAGAGGACTGCTTAATCAGTGGTGATATGCGTGCCAACACGGCCATATGTGGCGAGGCTTGACCATTGGTACCCAGTTTTGGCGCCATTTGCGTGGTCAAATTGGTGCGCGGGTTTAGACGTTCATCAGGAAACCAAGACTGATATTGCCCCGCAATCGCTGTTTTTGTCGCAGCCGTCGCCTGATGATACTGATAAGACTGCACCCCATCTGTGGCTATCTGTAGCACGAGTGCCGACAGCGCCACCATCATTGCCACTCGTAGATAAGGTGATAATTGCGAATCGGTTGATTTGATAAAGAAATTAAGCGCGTGACGGTCAGGATTGTCAATCGGCTTGGGCGTACTCGTTAGCGTCGTCAATAGCAGCTGATGAGCTGCTATGAGCGCGGCTGTTTGTGCCGAAACATCGCTGGTCGTTACTGGCTTTTGTAAATCAATCCTATGATCAGACTTTGTAGCATCAAGGTCTGAAAAACTTGTACTATCAAAAGCTTCAATGCTTGGTACCACCATCACTTCACTCAGCTGCGGGAAGCGCTCAAAAATCAACGGTAAATAGCTGACCGCCATTCCTTGATATAATGATTGGCGTAGCAGCATCGTCTGGTCATCTTGATAGAGTATGACTTGCTGCCCTGCACCTTCTTCCGGCACTGGTAACAATAGAAAGTCGGGCAGTAATGCTGCGATAGTCATACCAACGAGTTTGGCACTTTGCTGCCATGCCTCAATATCAGCCTGCGCCAGCGCGTATAAATACTGACTATCAGCAAGGCTGGTTTGCCGCACTGCCAATTGCTCAACAGGGGTCAAAGACATCTCTTCAAATAAATACTGCTTACCAGTATTACCCAATTGCTTAAACTGTGCACCACTAAGCTCGGTATCGACGTGTAATACGTGGCTTGATGGAAAGTACAAACATACTGTTTTATGGCTATTGGATTTATAGCTGCTATAAATATCATGCAACTGTTGCCAGCCAGCAACTGACTGCCATTGTTGTACGTCTTCATGCCAGACAGCTAGCGGACTGTGCTGCGCTCTTAACCAAACATGTAACACCAAGTGTGTCCTTAATTATCAAAGCCATAAAATAACAAATTTAGACGTTTTGTAAGAGCCCATGACCATGTTTATGTTTATGTTTATGTTTATGTTTATGTTTAAAGCATCTTAATATTTTTAAACAGGGTCATGATGAATAATATTACTACTACTAAATATAGTCAGTCCAATATGGAAAAGATACAGCGGAACTGGGATGCTTAGTTTTTAATATAAGTTTTGCAGCCTCTGTCGGCGTAGGCACACCAAGCCAGAAAAATTTATACCAGTTTCGCGTTATGAAATAGCGTATCCATTTTATTTAGGATCGACTATAGCCAATGAAAGAGCGATATCAATACGGTTGCTCAGGTACAAAGCGATTGACCTCGGTTGCCATTCCAGACATGATAAAATCCATCTCAAACACTCGTGCTTCTGCCAAAGAGAACGCCTCAGGATAATCACCGGTTAGTAAGGCAGCCAGATTGGCGACGATAGACATATGACACACCACCACGAGACACTGCGCCTCAATCTTTGCTATATCGGTCAACGCACTATGGGCATCGTCAGAAGGCGTTATATTATCTTGTACCGTCGCTGGTACTGTAGGCGCCCGCGCTTGCAGCTCTGCTAGGGTTTGCTGCGCCCTATCATAAGGACTTACGATAAAACGATCAGGCTTATAATTGGTCGTGATATATTTTGCAGTTTGCGCGGCTTGCTGCTGTCCAAAGTCAGTCAGCTGACGAGCGCTGTCTGGACGCGTTTCGTCTTCTGCCTGACCGTGACGTATTAATATCATTTTCATAGCGTTCCTTGTCTATAACCTGGCTTTTTGTCAGCTGCCTTTTTATCAACTGCCTTTCTATGACCTACTTTGCCACTGTCTGACTTTACACGTTTTTAGCAATACACATTTTCAGCAATACACGTTGCCAACAATCGTTTTATTTAGCATCGCTGTCTGTATCAACATCATCGTCATTGTCATTGTCGGAGGTACTACTGGCAGCTTTCATTTGCGCAGTAAGTGCAGCGTTGCTATGGTCATGAGCCATCACAAATTCGACATCACTGCGGAAACCCGCTTCCATCAAATGGAGCGCCACACCCAGCGCGGCCTTATCTTCATAAATAACCGCATAAAGCGCATGGGTAATGGGCATATAAATACCGTCTTTAGTCGCCTTTTCATGGACTTGCTGAATAGTATTAACGCCTTCTGCAGTCTGGCCCAGTTTTTTGACGGCAGCATCAATACTCATACCACGACCAAGCATATTACCGATGCGGTAGTTACGACTTAACTCCGAACTACAAGTGGCGTATAAATCGCCAACACCTGATAGCCCTAAAAACGTCAGTGGATTGGCACCGGCTTCGACACCAAAACGACTCATCTCTGCCAAGGCACGGGTCAATATCATTGCTTTGGTATTCTCACCCACTTCGTAGGCCGCAGCCATACCCATCGCAATGGCATAAATGTTTTTGAGCGCCCCGCCCAGCTCAACACCGCGTATATCATCACTGGCAAATACTCTAAAGAAAGCACTATGCAGTGCCGCTTGTACAGCATGACGTAGTGGTTCAGACTCACTCGCAATCACGGTCGCAGATGGCATATTTTTCATAATCTCTATAGCAAGATTAGGCCCTGACATGACGCCAAAATTCACCTCAGGCAACACTTCTTTGATAATATCACTCATCGTGGCAAAAGTGTCTTTTTCCATGCCTTTCGTTAGCGACACAATAGACTGTCCACTAATAAAGGGGGCGATATTTTTTAGCGTTTCGCGAAAGGCCAAGCCTGGTACGGCAATAAAGATAATGTCGGTATCTTTGACTGCCGATGCTAAATCATGACTATATTTCAGGCGGTCATCAAGCTTATAACCGGGCAGATATTTCTTGTTCGTCTGGGTTTTTGTCATGGCCTTAACGGTACGCTTGTTACGAACCCACAGCGTGGTATCACAACCATTACGCGCGGCTAAGTTCGCCATTGCCGTACCAAAACTACCACCACCTAAGAACGCCAAACGCAGCTTGGTAGGATTGCTGTGAATCTCTGCCATGTTTTTTGCGACTGCTGACTCTACCGTGCTAGGGTTGAGCTTCTTACGACCGATACCAGATTTGCTGGCTCGTTCAATGATGCCTGACAACAGACTGTTTTGTTTGTCAGCGGCTTTGTTACTCTCGTTGCTACTATTCTGAGCATTATCTTTGTTAGTATTGTTGTCATTAGCGCTTGTCATATGCATGTATCCGTATTGACTGACTTATTAGTAATAATATCTTTAGTGGGCAGCTACTGAGGCCAATTGTGTTGCATAAATCATTTTCTTTAATTAGTAATATTGTTTAATAAAAAACCGTCTTTAGCTCAGTAGCCCTCAAGTATGGTTATGACTCAAAGCGAACAAGCGGCTCGATATCAATAGGTTTACGTGGGTGCTCACCTTTAGGACTGGTGCCAGTATAAACAAAAGCCGTGACATAATCATCTGCACTTACGCCGAAATATGCTTTTACCGCAGGTTCGTTACACAATAATCCTGTACGCCATACTGTGCTGAAGCCTTGCGCTTTTAACGCCAAAATCAGATTTTGTACCGCAGCGCCTGTACTTAACATCTGTTCGAAATGCGGTACCTTTTTATGCTCTTGCATCTGAGTCACCACCGTAATAATAAGCGGCGCACGTAGCGGCATCGTCTGAGTTTTTTTCACTGTTTTTTCAGAGAGTATCTCGCCCTCTTCGGTGGCCTTTGCCTCTGCTGCTTCGACAAGGGCACGCCCCAAGTCGTGACGAGCGTCACCGGCAGTCACAATAAAGCGCCACGGACGCAATTTTTTGTGGTCAGGTGCGGTCGCTGCACACTCAATCGCTTCTTCAATCTGGGCTTGCGTTGGTGCAGGAAGATCTAAGTTACCCACACTACGTCTTGAATTAATCCAGTGAATGAGCTCCTCACTAGTAAATGGCGTGCTCTCAGTCGTTAGTGATTTAATAGAGATATTTTCATTATTTTTTGCAGGGTTTCTTTCTATTTGACTGTTTTCTGCTTGACTATCTTGTTCTTGACCACTTTGCACTTGACTATCTTTTGCTTGATTTTCCTTTGTAAAGTTGTTTTCGTCAGACTTATTCATTATTTGTCCTTATTTATTAGGGTCTGTTTAACATTCAAATGTGGCACTGGCAGTGGCTATTTTTTAGACAATACGCAGTGAAATTTTTGACGCCTAGTCATTCTAGGTTAGACAATTTCGCCATGTATTGGCAAAAAACAGCCCTGCCCTGAAAGGCTGATACTAAAATCACCCCAAACGTTGTTGTAAACCTAGCTAAGGTCTCGACATTATCGTCGGTTTACGCCTGATTTGATAAAAGGTTTGGGACGATTTTAGCAATCAGCAGTCCTAATATTTGAATGTTCAACAGACCCTATTGATATTGACTGCCACTATTTATCTCAGCAGATTATCCCGTTATAAATATGATTGGACAATCGTAAACGAAAACCCAAGCAGCCCTTAACCTCTATCTTTAAATCACAATCATACTTTTAAATAAAAGTCCTACCAATAGTAGACCAAGCTAGACTAACGCCGCATTTAATTTATAAAGGATTAACTATATTAAGCAGCATCCGCATTTTCAACACGGTGCTCCATCTTTAAGTAGTCTTCTGATTGCATCTCAAGCAAACGCGAGCGTGTCCGTTCAATCTCAAACGCCAGCTTTTCACCTTGATACAGCTCAAGAATTGACTGCTCTGCTCGAACCAATAGTTTTACGCGGCGATCATAAAACTCATCGACCATATAAATAAACCGGCGCGTTGGATCACGCAGGTCATCATCTAACGCTGGGACCCCATTGACCAGTACCGTATTGAACTGTTTGGCGATTTCAATAAAATCAGCAGCGGAGCGCGGCTCCATACATAAATGACGGAAATCGCAGAATAAAATATCTTCGGTACGGGCATTGATTTTGATCTGCCGACCATTGATAGTGATAGGCTCATTGCTGATTTTTTGATTATTAGACAAGCTCGCAAAGCGGTTGGCCAGCCAATGGTGATTGGCTTTGGTCATGGGTGATTCATACAACTCTGCTTGCTGTAATACGCGCAAACGATAGTCAATACCAGAGTCGATATTCATGACTGTGGTATGGCGCTCAACTTCAGCGATAGCCGGCATAAAACGATCGCGATGCAAACCGTCTTTATAGAGGCCAGACGGCTCAATATTTGAAGTCGCAACCAACGTCACGCCGCGATTGAATAACATGGTAAATAGATCGCCCAAAATCATCGCATCAGAGACGTTGGAGACAAAGAACTCATCAAAGCAGATAATAACGGCTTCTTTGTAAATGATATCAGCAACTTTCTCTAATGGATCACTCTCACCTTGGATGGCATTTAGCTCGCGATGGACGCGCTGCATGAAATGATGGAAATGCTGACGTATCTTGCGATCAATGGTCAAAGAGTCGTAAAACATGTCCATCATCCAGGTCTTACCGCGTCCCACCCCGCCCCACATATACAAACCTTTTGGGGCAACTGGCTTGGCCTTTAAAAAGCTAAAAATGCCTTTTTTTTGTTCCACGCTATTGGTGAGCTGATGGTGTAGCTCATCAAGATAGCTCATGGCCTGATATTGCTGCTCATCTCGAGTAAACTCATCAGTGCTGATGGCTTGCTCGTAACGTTGCAATGGAGATAAACTCATAATAAGACTCATCATTTAAAAAGGTAAATATAAAGAAAAAGGTGTGTAGTGTTAATGACCACTTATTTCTATTTCTATGTGTGACTAGTTAATAAGAATAAAAAATTACTTACTCTTATCAATGCCAAGCGAAATCAGTGCTTAGAGAAATCAATGCTCAGCAAAACTGTGCTGTTCCAACAGTTTTTTTAGCTCAGACAAGCGCCCGTGAAAAAAATGTCCTGCCCCATCCACGATACTGACTGCCAGTCCTAAGCGTTCTGCAAACTCCTGCATATTATCAGGATCAATGACTGTATCAGCATTACCATAAATCTCAAAAGTTTTGTCAGCTGGTAAGCTTAAGTCACTGGTATTATTTTTTTCTACTGAGGGAGCAATCAGCGCGATTTTAGAAACTTCAAAATCACTCAAGCCCCATACATGCGGCGCTTCTATGACTTGCTCAGCCGCACGCGCAATCACGTAGCCACCGAAAGAAAAGCCGCCAAGCCATAACTTACGTGCATTGGTTTGTTCTGCAATCCATTGTAGCACGGTCATTGCATCCACCACCTCTCCTTCAGCATAATCATGCTCGCCTGTCGATTGACCGACACCGCGAAAATTAAAACGGACCACGTGCATACCGTTATCACGGGCAAAACGGTACATCGTCGTGACCACTTTATTGTTCATGGTGCCGTCAAACAAAGGGTTGGGATGACAAAGCAGCGCCACCGTGTCAGTATTCGGATCGTTGGGATTGTCTTGTTGCCATAGCGCGTCAACTTCGAGCACGCCAGCAGGAGCAGGAATCAATTGCATAAACTTACTTAATAATTAAAAATGAATACCTCAATTATCCTAGATATGATTTTTATTTCAAGTGATTTGCTGTGTATGCACGAGGTTTGTGGCAAGTGCACATGGTTTTATCATGGCTAATAGCTTGGAACACTTAGTAAGATTAGGACAATTTTCTTGGCGGCAACGTCAGCAGGTAATACAAGCGCAATACCGCACACAATAACTGCCTAGACACTCCAGACTGCAATAGGTTAAATTTAGTCTGTCTTTTCATGGACGACATTTTTAATGAACAAAACTCTTAACGAACAAAATACTTGCCCTACTTATCTTTGGTTTTTATGGTTAATTTATAGGAAAGAGGAGTAATTTATGAATACTGTTAATAGAACTGCCACCATCACGGCTACTTTGGCGACGGCTCTTATCTTAAGTGCCTGCCAGAGCACGCCTTCATCACCAGTCATTCAACGTGCCAATTCTATTTACGAGACGACTGGCATAGCGGATAGCAAGGTCAAAGCCCAGCAAAATGCACTTGATAGTGCCAAAAATACTTGTCGCAGCAAGCAAGTGATTATCGTTGATGATAAAGTCACTTACAATGGTATTTTAGATGAGCGTGCGGGTCGTATGGTTGGACAAGCAGGTGCGGTTATCGGCTCAATCTTTGGGACTGGCTCACCAGATTTGTCACGCGATGATGATTATGAGTATAAAATCAGTTTCCGTTGCCAATAAAAGAGTCATTATTAACTGACAAAGCTCCAGCATTCTACTAACTTTTTAAGCTGACGGAATAAGCTGATTGAATACTTAAGTATCGCTAGCTTTGCCTTGTACTCGATAAAAATAATGGCATTTGGTTTAAAATATAATAGGGTTTGGCCAGTAAATCAGCGATGAAAATAATATATTGATCGCGGACTTACTGGCTTTACTTTTTGTAGCTGCAATTTTGGGGTAGACTACCCTATCTAATGTTGTACTCACTCTATTCAGTTTTCTAATCTTCAGAATCCTAGTCTTCAGAATCCTTATTTTTAGAACTCTTGTTTTTAGAGCTCTTATTTTTAGAATCCATGGTCTATTATTATGCGCAAACCCAACCTTTCAAATCTCAAATCGGCAAAAGTGTTAGCGCCTGCTAAGGATTTAGCGACGCTAGAAGCCGAACTGGCAGAGCAGGAAGATCATTTAGAAGATACGGTCTTGCGTTTGAGTGACTATTTATCAGCAGTTGAGATGGTCATCAAACAAACCTTTGATCACCGCGTATGGGTGAAGGCTGAAATTCGTAATCTGTCTAGCAAAGGCGGGCATTATTACTTTGAGTTGGCTGAAAAAGATGAAGAAGGCAAAGTCGTTGCAAGCTGCCGTGGTAACCTTTGGCGTTTTAAAGCTGCCCGCGTATTGGCAAAATTTGAGCGGGCGACCGGCATGCCTCTTGAGCGCGACTTGACCGTATTACTCAAAGTATCCGCAGGCTTTCACGCACAATATGGCTTCTCTATTACGATTGAAGACATTGATCCTAGCTATACCTTAGGAGATTTGGCACGGCAATATGCGGAGATGGTCGATCGCTTGACTGGCGAAGGCTTATTGCAGCTCAATCAACAATTACCTGTGCCCTTTGATATCGAGCATGTCCTCGTGATTGCTCCCGAAAAGGCCGCAGGTTTAGGGGATTTTCAAGCCGATGCTGATCGCTTAGCGAGCACGGGCGCTTGTCACTTTCACTACCATAACGCGACCTTTCAAGGCAATCATGCCCCAAGCGAGATTCGCCAAGCCATCGTCAGTGCTCAGCAACGATTCCAAGATACTTATCAGCGCCTGCCTGACTTATTAGTAATTATTCGTGGCGGCGGCGCGGTGGGAGATTTGGCTTACCTCAATGATTACGAGCTTGCGGCATTGGTCGCTGAACAGCTTATCCCCGTCTGGGTTGGTATTGGTCACGAGCGCGATAAAGTGATTTTAGATGAAGTGGCGCACAGCAGCTTTGACACGCCATCAAAGGTAATTGCCGCTATCATGGCGCATTTAGCACAGCTGGTCACGCAGACTTTGCATTATCAAACACAAATAAAACAAGCCGCTCAGCGTCAACTCAATATCGCGGAGCAACAAACGGCGCGACAATTGAGCCAAATACAGTCACGTACCATCGGTCAGCTGACCGCGCTACAAAAAGACAGCGACTATGCGTGGCGTAGTATTCAGCAAAGCGCACAGCGGCAAGTAAAGCAAGCGGCGAGACTGACAACCGAGTTACACACACAGACGCAAACCCTTGCACATCAGCAATTAGCCAGCGCCCATAACTACAGTGATATCCATCAAAAAACCATCATGCAGAGCGCACAGCAGCAGCTGATACAAGCACAACGTGATAGCGCCCATCTTCGTGATATCGTACTCTTGCACCGACCGTCTCGTGTGCTCAAGCAAGGCTACACCATGCTGACTAATGATAAAGACAAACAGATACTCACCAGCAGCACACAGCTCTTCCCTGAGCAAACCATTCATATCGTCTTAAAAGACGGTAAGGCTAAAGCTCAGATTGTTGATGTTAATACTGAGAAGAACACGACAGAAATCTCAGATATACCAAGTTAACCATATAATAATATCTAACGATTGCTCCCCTACTTACTTACTTGTACTTTAAAAATTAGGACACGCTATGACTACCCCTACTCGCAAGCGCAAAAAAGCCGCCCCAAAAACCTTTAAGGCAGCTTACGATATTCTAAAAACCAATGCGGCTGAATTGCAGCAACAAGATGAGCCTGATATCGACAACTTGATGACCACGGTGGAAGAATCAATTGCCGCTTATCGCGTTTGCGAGACGCGCATCAATGCAGTACAACAAGCATTGGATGCCGCTTTTGCTGAAGAAGATAAAACAGAAAATAGCAACAGCTAGAGATAGGCTCATTCTCTATTCGGGTTCATCAACCTCGAAAACTTGGCGCAAATAGGCAAGATACGTATCATTATTGATCATGGTCTTGCCTGGGCTATCAGACAGTTTAGCAACAGGCTGCCCATTACACTCAACCAATTTGAGTACAATATTAATTGGCGTGATGCCCATATCATTGGTGAGATTGGTGCCAATACCAAAGCTGGTTCTGATGCGCTCTTTAAAGTATTGATGCAACTCCCACGCCTTTTCAAGCGTCAAGCCATCACTAAAAGTCAAAATTTTCGTCTTCGGGTCTATCTTTAGTTTTTGATAATGCGCAATGGCTTTATCACCCCAAACATACGGATCGCCGCTATCATGGCGCAGACCATCGAAAAGCTTGGCGAAATACAGATCAAAATCACGCAAGAATGCGTCCATGCCAACGACATCGGTCAACGCGATACCCAAATCACCGCGATATTCATGTACCCAAGCTTCAAGCGCAGCCTTTTGTGAGTCACGCAAACGCACATCCAACGCCTGAAAAGCCTGCATAAACTCATGCGCCATCGTTCCTATCGGTGTCATCCCAAGTTGCTTAGCTAAATAAACGTTTGAGGTGCCGCTAACCACCTTCGGCTCAGCTTTATGCAGGGTTTCTACCACATGCGCTTGCCAGCTTTTGCTAAAGCGTCGACGTGTGCCAAAGTCTGCGACGATGAACGGCGGCTGGTCTGTGTTTTGTTGCTTTGCATACTGCTGCAACAGCGCAACCTTGTCATCCAAACGCCTTTGTCCCTCCTCTATTACCCTAGGGCTCGATAAGGCATTAAAATACAACTCGTTCACGATAGCCAGCACGAACACTTCAAAGAACATCGCCTGAATCATTGGCCCTTCTATATCGATCAGTAAACGCCCTTTATTGTCCGTACTGACGGTGATAAAACGGCGCTTAAGTTTAAACAGCTCTAAATAATCGACAAAATCGGAACGCATAAAGCGCAACCCACGCAAATACTCCAATTCATCTTCTAAGAAGCGCAATTCACACAACATATCCAATTGATGCTCTAATGACTCTCTAATGTCTGCTAGTGGATAGACCGCTTCATTATTATTACGGCAGCGAAATCGATAGACACCATGGGTCTGCGGGAACTGATGTAACATGGCTTGTAGCATGGTAAATTTGTACAAATCGTTATCAAGCAACGAGGTAATAATAGGTGTAGAGGTGACTGTCATGTTACAACCTTAAACGCAAAAGTTAAAAATCCATATTGCTCAATAGCTAAGCGATACCGACTAAAAGATATCAAAAATTCTAATAACAAATGATGATGAGACATTAAAAGACCATTTAGTATAAACACATTTGCGGTTTTTTGCAGGCATCGCGATGCCTAGCAGCAAAAATCATACGAGGGCAAGCAACGTTTATAAAGACTACCTATCCAAACGACTACTTACAACCGCTTAGATTAGTATAAAAAGTAGGTATAAAAGGTAAATCTTAGATTAACACATGAAGTGCAATATCAAAGAGCAGGTGAAAAAGAGGCCTAGATGCGCTAGCATCAAAGCTACTATCCACCGCCAAAGTGAGATTGCAACCATGAGCTATACACATCTAAGCCTAGAGGAACGATATCAGATTTATGCCCTTAGAGGGGCACAACATAGTATTAAATTTATAGCAGGGGCGTTAGGCAGAAGTCCCAGCACCATATCAAGAGAGCTTAGACGCAATAAAAGCCTACGAGGCTACCGGGCAAAGCATGCAGACAACACCGCTAAAGCGAGGCGAGCAAATAATGCCTTCACCATCATTTTAAACGTCTGGGACTGGGTCGTGACTAAGCTTAAACTGCAGTGGAGTCCTGAGCAAATAGCAGGCGTTCATAGTGGAGTCAGTCACACGAGTATCTATCGTTACTTATGGACGGATAAGAGGCAAGGCGGCACGCTATGGCAGTATTTAAGACGCAAAGCCAAACCCTATCGTCAAAGGCTTACCACTGAGACTCGTGGGCGTATTAATGACAGGATCTCAATTCATGAGCGCCCTCATGTAGTAAAAGAGCGATCCCGCATCGGTGATTGGGAAGCGGACACCATCATTGGTCAAAACCATAAACAAGCTATCGTGACAGTGGTAGAGCGAAAGACAGGTTTGGTTAAGATGAAGCGAGTGACTAAAAAGAGTGCTCATCTGGTCGCGGATGCGATGGTGGTAATGCTAACTCCAGTGAAACTACACGTTAAGACGATTACGTCCGATAATGGCAAGGAATTTGCGGATCATAAAGCCATTAAGCAAAGACTCTATAGTGGGTTCTACTTTGCTGATGCTTATGCCTCATGGCAACGAGGAACAAACGAAAATACCAATGGCTTGATTAGAGAGTACTTGCCTAAAGGATGTGACTTTAGACAAGTATCTGATGATGAGGTTCAAAACATTGAAGACAGGTTAAACAACAGACCAAGAAAACGATTAGGGTTTAAAACGCCAAACCAGGTGTTTTATTCCATTACTTAGCGTTGCACTTGGTGTGTTAATCTAGG
>NZ_AYYA01000084.1:0-6842 GCF_000511065.1 Psychrobacter sp. TB67 | reverse complement strand
CTTAGATTAACACATGAAGTGCAATATCAAAGAGCAGGTGAAAAAGAGGCCTAGATGCGCTAGCATCAAAGCTACTATCCACCGCCAAAGTGAGATTGCAACCATGAGCTATACACATCTAAGCCTAGAGGAACGATATCAGATTTATGCCCTTAGAGGGGCACAACATAGTATTAAATTTATAGCAGGGGCGTTAGGCAGAAGTCCCAGCACCATATCAAGAGAGCTTAGACGCAATAAAAGCCTACGAGGCTACCGGGCAAAGCATGCAGACAACACCGCTAAAGCGAGGCGAGCAAATAATGCCTTCACCATCATTTTAAACGTCTGGGACTGGGTCGTGACTAAGCTTAAACTGCAGTGGAGTCCTGAGCAAATAGCAGGCGTTCATAGTGGAGTCAGTCACACGAGTATCTATCGTTACTTATGGACGGATAAGAGGCAAGGCGGCACGCTATGGCAGTATTTAAGACGCAAAGCCAAACCCTATCGTCAAAGGCTTACCACTGAGACTCGTGGGCGTATTAATGACAGGATCTCAATTCATGAGCGCCCTCATGTAGTAAAAGAGCGATCCCGCATCGGTGATTGGGAAGCGGACACCATCATTGGTCAAAACCATAAACAAGCTATCGTGACAGTGGTAGAGCGAAAGACAGGTTTGGTTAAGATGAAGCGAGTGACTAAAAAGAGTGCTCATCTGGTCGCGGATGCGATGGTGGTAATGCTAACTCCAGTGAAACTACACGTTAAGACGATTACGTCCGATAATGGCAAGGAATTTGCGGATCATAAAGCCATTAAGCAAAGACTCTATAGTGGGTTCTACTTTGCTGATGCTTATGCCTCATGGCAACGAGGAACAAACGAAAATACCAATGGCTTGATTAGAGAGTACTTGCCTAAAGGATGTGACTTTAGACAAGTATCTGATGATGAGGTTCAAAACATTGAAGACAGGTTAAACAACAGACCAAGAAAACGATTAGGGTTTAAAACGCCAAACCAGGTGTTTTATTCCATTACTTAGCGTTGCACTTGGTGTGTTAATCTAGGAAAAAATAAACCGCCCTACTTTTAAAGTTAGGGCGGTCAGATAAATCTATACTGAACGTTCTGCAATCTTCGTATTAATCCATTCTGCAATCTCGCTTGCTACCCAAACTACTCTTACCTGTGTAAGCTGTACCTTCTTAGGGAATGTTGGGTCATAACGATCAGAATTTTCATTAACCATCTCATAAATCGTAGAACGACTAAGACCAGTATAGCTACCAACATCTTTAATACTCAGTAGTTGTGGTATGTGATTACATTGCTCGATTATTGGCTGTGCTGCGTTTGAATTTTCCATGATTATCTCCTAATTATTGTATGGGAACATCTGTTCTCATACAGTCAGGGAGTCCTGTATTTTTTTATGAGACTTATATCGTCCGATAGACCTTGTGCATAGATTAATAAAAAGGAGCTGAATCATCAGCTCCTTTTTCTGTGTTAAAAATACTTTTAATAATAAGTTTCATACATGACTATCTTAACTATTTATAGCTTTTCTAAGCCTTTTGTTTGTGTAACCTTTAGCCCGTTTATAAACATACTCTTCAATGAGATATAAAATAACTCGATCTTTGAAGAGACGTATGCTAATAGGACTTTGTTTATCTATACCTGATGGCGTACTCTTAGCTGAATCAGCTAGAATCGTACGCAGGCTTTCAATTTGAAGGTAGAGGGCATTAAATTCATAGTCTTCTAAAGCATCAACCCGTGAACCAACATATTCTACAACCATGAGCTCGTAAGCCTTGCCGCAAAATTCTTCTGTTTGGAACTTATAGCAAATATCGTCCCATACATTTTTAAGAGGTTTTGTTGTTACCGTATCTTCACCAAAGCTCTGTAAATAACGTTCAGTCTGATTGGCAATTCTTTTAGATATTTTCTTAGACAGTTGTACTGCAATACTTAATGCCATTATCTTTTCTAAATCCATTTTAGCTACCCTTACTTTAAACAATAATAATCTGTTTTTAATATGCCGTTATGAAGAACTAGCACATTGTAAGACTTAATCTAGGTATTAAGCCACTAAAAATAAACCGATAAGAATTAAAACAAGCGATCTAAAATCGCTTGTTTCAGCCTAACTAATTTATGCTGCATATCTAGCTTGATGGTTTTAGCTCACCGCCGTCACGCTTTGCCGTAGTCCTTGCTCAATGCTAGTCACGTTATGAGTGGCTAACCCATTCTGATAGCTCCCCTGCTGACTATTGCTTACGTCATCTGTCTGCATGGGATAAAACTCTTCAGCCACATCAAGTAAGCCATCGTTATCAATTTCAAAGGATGAATTGACGTAACCCTGTTTCGCAGCCTGTTCTAGCGCTGCTTGATCAAATCCGTGTTCGCTAAGCTCCGCATCAATTGCCTGTGCATCTTGCACTGCTTGCTTTAGTGTCACCCCATCACGTAGTGTTAAATCAACAAAGTAAATCGGCGTACGATAGCTTTGCGTGGTGCTTTTACCTCTTAGCGTTAATTGCAGGGGCAAACACGACAGCTTATTGCCTGACACCGCAGCAAAGTAGCTCAGCCGTGCGGCAAGCGTGCGAATACTATTAAAGCCTGTGGTGCGAAAGATAAACGTACCTAACTCATCATCTTCACTGAGATTAACGTACAAGCGACCATATGGCTTACAAGCACCGCCTTGCGCTAATGGACAACGATCAGGTGATGCGCAAGGCAATGTTTCCACACCATTACTTGTACGACGTTGACATTGCTCACCGTCACCCACGCATAGTGGGCGACCTGTTTGTCTATCGAACAGCGTGTACTCTGCTCGCAGGTTTAGCGTCGGATCGTTAAACAACATGCGTACCGGTATGTGTCTCAGCTTACCGTTACTGTGCTCGCGTAGCTTTTCATCTAGTGGATGATTGATCCAGCCATCCTTGTTCTGCACTTGACTGGTAATGGTGAATTGATCGTCTTTAGCAGGCAAACGCTTGCCGTCCTTTTGAATGACACGTCCGATGCTGATACGACCTAAAACTGGTGGGGTAATCGTGAGACCTTTAATCATGATGATAGTCCTTATAGGTTTAATAAAATGTGTTTAGCCATAAAAAAGCCCACCGATTAGGGTGGGCAGTTATGCGCTTGTTTTGGTTAAGTGTAGTAGGTTTCGACTTAGTCGTTTAAGATGACGAAGCGGCGACTACCTTGCTTGGTTTTACTAAATTTAGCTAATAGCTCAGGATGCGCTTTAATGACCGCTTTGCTATCCAAGCCGATACTATCTTTCGAGCGCTTCCAAGAAATAGCGCCCATCGAAAATACAGCCACCTCATTATGGGCAATCAGTGTTTGCAGCTGATGTTTAACTTGATCATGGCGCTGCTCTAGCTCTTGCATATAGTCACGGTAGCTCAGCAATTGCTCAAACAACTTGTTGGCACCATCATCATCTCGCAAATCAACCTTGCTTGAGGGCTTAGGCGTTGGATAAAGCAGCTTTAAGGCTTTGGCAGCTGACTCGCTATGATCAGGGGTTGGCGGCGTGTCTGTCTCAACATACTGCCAGAACTGACGCTCATGCTCCATGATGGACTCAATCAAGCGCTCATCCCGCTCAACCTTGTATATCTTAGCCTCGTGTCCACAAAGCAGCACGCAGATATGCGCCGCAGTTTTACCAGTGACCGCCAGCTGATGCTGCACTTGGCAGGTGACGTATAACGGCACGCCATGCTTCCAGAGCTTAGCACCATGTTCACCAGCAGTTTTGCATTCTAAAATCTGTACCTCATCACTACCAGTAATGGCATAATCTAAATTTGCTAGCATGAATGGCTGCTCAGGATGCTGCAAGATAGCGTTCACGCGGCGTACCTTATTCCCGGTATGCGCTTGGTAATATTTAGCGACCATCGGCTCTAAGGTATTACCCCAATAGAGTGGTGAATATCCTTCAATGCTCTCATCGATGTCGGAGCTCATGCGTCCTGTTTTAATCATCCATAACTCAAGCATCGATAAATACGGATGAATACCACAAGCGGCAGCGGCATCAGAGCTGCCAATGCCTTGTCTGCGTACCTGTAGCCAGTCCTCACGGCTTAAATCTTTAGTATTAATCAAACGCTTAGCAGTCGTTGAAGTATTAGATTGGTTAGGTTTATCAGCGGTAACGCTTTGCTTGGCTTTCACTACTGCTGGTTTAAGCCTAACGGTTGCACGCTTGGCTTGTCTTGGCTGAGTCGTGCTGTTTAGTGCGATCATGTTCATAACGAACTCCTTTGATAAATGGATTATGGGTATTAAATGAAATAAGCGGCATAAAAAACCACGCTCGAAGGCGTGGTTGATTGTATTGTTAGATTTTAAATGTGGCTGGTTAGGCCAGCATCAGTAGCGATTCCTCTAAACCCTTTTGTTTAAGCTTAGCGCCAGAGCCAAACCAAGCACCGTCTAATCGATGGTCTCTCGACATTGCTCTGCGTTCGTGATCGACGTATTCAGTGATACTGCATAGCAAGCCGTAAGCGGTGTCTTTAGCGGCATCAAGATCGGCTCCGCGACCTTGACCGTTAAACATGTTCATCACCTGATTCATCGCCTTGGCATTGGGCACCGCGTCTTTCTCTTTCTTAGCGCTGTTGAACAGAATGATGTCATTGTCCTGATCATTGAACACACGGCTAAGATAATTGGCGGCTTCTGCTTGAGTGACACGGCGCTCTGATAATTGCTTCATTTCATAGCTGTGCTCATCCCATTGCTTCACCGACACGCCTAGTTGCTGCTTGACCTTATCCGCATCAAACGAGGTGGAATGCGGAACTTTAACGACGCCTCCTGAACCATTCGCTAAGCTAATAGAAAGCGTGTTATTACAGACCACACGGATTGATGTGAACTGTGCTGTGGTCGCTAGCGTGCCATCACAAGCGGTTGCAAGAAGCAAGTAGCCATTACTGACATCTTTACCCTTAAGCGTTGCTGACTGCCCTGTACGAGCCAATGCCCATAGCTTACGGCCGCCCTTTAAGACGCCTGCGGTCTCTAATTCAAAATCAGACTGTTCCGTAAGATCACGATAGAACTCTAGAATCTCACGAGGTTGTACTTCTTGATAGCGCTGGCTAACGACTGATAATGGCTCAAAGTTATCAGAGCGGTACAACACCTTTTGCTCAGCAAAGGGCAGAATCAAATTGTGTCCTTTATCATTATTCGCCATGTAGCTCACGTCTGAGGATTCTATACGCCAGTCCATACCCGCTTGCTTTGCCCAGACTTCGATAGGCTGCTTGGGAGCCAGCTCATTACCTAAGCCATGCCAAGGGGTTTCGCCAACGTATGCCATTGATTCGATTAAATGTGCCATTATGATTTTTCCTTTTAGTTTTGATTAGAATTATGGGTTATATGGATAGGTTAAATGCTGAAAGTTCTTGAGCAGGTATTGCAGGTATAACTGGGCTTTGCTGCCAAAACGAGTAAGGGTGGCTGTTGTAGTTTGTCTTTAGCCAAGCTAATAGCAGAAGCCAGTGCCGTTCCTACCACCACACCGATTGCTGAATTGATTTTGTAGTACCTACAGATGCTTACACCAAGACCTGATAGGGCAGATTGTGAACACAGTTGCTCAAAGATATTAAAGGGACTGTCAGTATCCGTATTGCTTTTTACGTTCGCTGAATGACAGTGTGGGCAGATCGGTCTCATAAAGGACTCCTTTTTAGATTGCGCATAAAAAAGGCCTGCGATTAAGCAGACCTTTAATTAGGATAGTTTGGGGTTAAACAGTCAGGAGAGCGATGCTTCCTGACTGATCTCATAGGAATACTATATATCTAAAAATATTTTGTTATTCAGGCAAGCCTCTACGTTTTTTTGTACGATAAATACCATGACCAAAGGTACGCATGTTTGGTAACCAAAGTTTAAGTTGCTGCTCATTCTTGCTTGGCTTCGTTAGGTATAGAGCTGAAGCTAGAGCATTTTCAACTTCAATAGGATTATTTTGATGTATCATGCCGATACCTAGTTTGTCATGTTGCTTATACTGCTGCTTACGTTCTTTATCATGGTAGCTATAATATTCGCCTAGACCAGCGGTTACCTCCTTCCATTTCTCACCCACCTCTTTAGCAATATACCAATCATTCTGTCGCTCTGAACCATCATACATAAGCAGTAAATGACAGTGCAGCCCACCTTCTTCCCCACCTTGCTCAATAGCCCAAGCATTGCCTTGCAAATGCTCAAAGCAACTCTTTGGCTTGCAGTTTTTTGCTTTACCGATAAGCTCTCGAAACTTGCTCATGTGATAATTGAAGTCTTCAATGGTCACATGGTGGCTGGTTTCTTTTGCGTATTTTAGGTCGATACGTATAAAGAGCAGTCTTGAATAATGCCCGATTAGATTATTAATATAGCACCCTAGTTTATTTTTATTTTGAGATTCTTGGTAAATGAACGCATTACGTTCATTTTCAATATCATTTTTATAGCATGGCAGCATGTCGATAAAACGCTGAGTTTTATCATGATCCCAAATCACGTTTTCTGGATAGGTATCACCAACGATCGCTTGAGTGCTACTAAAAAATGATAAGACTGGCCGTGAGTAAAATAGCTCACTATCGAAGTGAGTCATGAACGGATAATAAAATCCGTTCAGTTTATTTAAGACCTCATTAAAACAGATAGTGTTCGCTAGTATATCTGTAACAAGACTATGGACGTTTGCAGCAGCTAGCGGTTGGTTTAGGTGTGAGTAAGACATTATGGTATTCCTATGAAGTTAGTTTCATAGGGTGGGA